>NZ_JAHGAP010000026.1:0-3162 GCF_030248655.1 Vibrio sp. D431a
ATCAACTCGAAACTCCTTCGGGTTGTATGGTTAAGTGACTAAGCGTACACGGTGGATGCCTTGGCAGTCAGAGGCGATGAAGGACGTATTAACTTGCGATAAGCCCAGATTAGGTAGTAAAAACCATTTGAGTCTGGGATTTCCGAATGGGGAAACCCAATACCATAAGGTATTACTGTTGAGTGAATACATAGCTCAACAGGGCGAACCGGGGGAACTGAAACATCTAAGTACCCCGAGGAAAAGAAATCAACCGAGATTCCGAAAGTAGCGGCGAGCGAAATTGGACTAGCCCTTAAGCTTTACACGCGTTAGACGAACAGCCTGGAAAGGCCGACGATACAGGGTGATAGTCCCGTAGTTGACGACGTGTGTTCAGTGAAATCGAGTAGGGCGGGACACGTGATATCCTGTCTGAATATGGGGGGACCATCCTCCAAGGCTAAATACTACTGACTGACCGATAGTGAACCAGTACCGTGAGGGAAAGGCGAAAAGAACCCCTGTGAGGGGAGTGAAATAGAACCTGAAACCGTGTACGTACAAGCAGTAGGAGCAGGCTTGTCCTGTGACTGCGTACCTTTTGTATAATGGGTCAGCGACTTATATTCAGTGGCAAGGTTAACCATCTAGGGGAGCCGTAGGGAAACCGAGTCTTAACTGGGCGTTCAGTCTCTGGATATAGACCCGAAACCAGGTGATCTAGCCATGGGCAGGTTGAAGGTTGAGTAACATCAACTGGAGGACCGAACCGACTAATGTTGAAAAATTAGCGGATGACTTGTGGCTAGGGGTGAAAGGCCAATCAAACCTGGAGATAGCTGGTTCTCCCCGAAAGCTATTTAGGTAGCGCCTCGGACGAATACTACTGGGGGTAGAGCACTGTTAAGGCTAGGGGGTCATCCCGACTTACCAACCCTTTGCAAACTCCGAATACCAGTAAGTACTATCCGGGAGACACACGGCGGGTGCTAACGTCCGTCGTGGAGAGGGAAACAACCCAGACCGCCAGCTAAGGTCCCAAATTACTACTAAGTGGGAAACGATGTGGGAAGGCTCAGACAGCCAGGATGTTGGCTTAGAAGCAGCCATCATTTAAAGAAAGCGTAATAGCTCACTGGTCGAGTCGGCCTGCGCGGAAGATGTAACGGGGCTAAGTAGTAAACCGAAGCTGCGGCAATGTACTTTTGTATATTGGGTAGGGGAGCGTTCTGTAAGCGGTTGAAGGTGTGTGGTAACGCATGCTGGACGTATCAGAAGTGCGAATGCTGACATGAGTAACGATAAAGGGGGTGAAAAACCTCCTCGCCGGAAGACCAAGGGTTCCTGTCCAACGTTAATCGGGGCAGGGTAAGTCGACCCCTAAGGCGAGGCCGAAAGGCGTAGTCGATGGGAAACGGGTTAATATTCCCGTACTTCTTACAATTGCGATGGGGGGACGGAGAAGGCTAGGTGGGCCTGGCGACGGTTGTCCAGGTTCAAGTGCGTAGGCTGAGAAATTAGGTAAATCCGGTTTCTCTTAAGGCTGAGACACGACGTCGAGCATCTACGGATGTGAAGTCATTGATGCCATGCTTCCAGGAAAAGCCTCTAAGCTTCAGATTGTAAGGAATCGTACCCCAAACCGACACAGGTGGTCGGGTAGAGAATACCAAGGCGCTTGAGAGAACTCGGGTGAAGGAACTAGGCAAAATGGTACCGTAACTTCGGGAGAAGGTACGCTCTCGACGGTGAAGTCCCTCGCGGATGGAGCTATTGAGAGTCGCAGATACCAGGTGGCTGCAACTGTTTATTAAAAACACAGCACTGTGCAAAATCGCAAGATGACGTATACGGTGTGACGCCTGCCCGGTGCCGGAAGGTTAATTGATGGGGTTAGACTTCGGTCGAAGCTCTTGATCGAAGCCCCGGTAAACGGCGGCCGTAACTATAACGGTCCTAAGGTAGCGAAATTCCTTGTCGGGTAAGTTCCGACCTGCACGAATGGCGTAATGATGGCCACGCTGTCTCCACCCGAGACTCAGTGAAATTGAAATCGCTGTGAAGATGCAGTGTACCCGCGGCTAGACGGAAAGACCCCGTGAACCTTTACTACAGCTTGGCACTGAACATTGACCCTACATGTGTAGGATAGGTGGGAGGCTTTGAAGCGCAGTCGCTAGATTGCGTGGAGCCGTCCTTGAAATACCACCCTTGTAGTGTTGATGTTCTAACGTTGACCCCTAATCGGGGTTGCGGACAGTGCCTGGTGGGTAGTTTGACTGGGGCGGTCTCCTCCCAAAGCGTAACGGAGGAGCACGAAGGTGGGCTAATCACGGTTGGACATCGTGAGGTTAGTGCAATGGCATAAGCCCGCTTGACTGCGAGAATGACAATTCGAGCAGGTGCGAAAGCAGGTCATAGTGATCCGGTGGTTCTGAATGGAAGGGCCATCGCTCAACGGATAAAAGGTACTCCGGGGATAACAGGCTGATACCGCCCAAGAGTTCATATCGACGGCGGTGTTTGGCACCTCGATGTCGGCTCATCACATCCTGGGGCTGAAGTCGGTCCCAAGGGTATGGCTGTTCGCCATTTAAAGTGGTACGCGAGCTGGGTTTAGAACGTCGTGAGACAGTTCGGTCCCTATCTGCCGTGGGCGTTGGAGAATTGAAAGGGGCTGCTCCTAGTACGAGAGGACCGGAGTGGACGAACCTCTGGTGTTCGGGTTGTGTCGCCAGACGCATTGCCCGGTAGCTAAGTTCGGGATCGATAACCGCTGAAAGCATCTAAGCGGGAAGCGAGCCTTGAGATGAGTTCTCCCTGATACTTTAAGTATCCTAAAGGGTTGTCGTAGACTACGACGTTGATAGGCAGGGTGTGTAAGCGTTGTGAGGCGTTGAGCTAACCTGTACTAATTGCCCGTGAGGCTTAACCATACAACACCCAAGGGGTTTTGATGGACTCAATGAAAGAACATTGAATGTGTAAGAACGAGAATTAAAAAACAGCTTTCCAGATTAAAGAATTTGCTTGGCGACCATAGCGTTTTGGACCCACCTGACTTCCATGCCGAACTCAGAAGTGAAACGAAATAGCGCCGATGGTAGTGTGGGGCTTCCCCATGTGAGAGTAGGACATCGCCAGGCTTTATTTCCGACTTGTCTGAATACAGACGAGTCA
>NZ_JAHGAP010000027.1:0-288144 GCF_030248655.1 Vibrio sp. D431a
ATAACACTCTCCAATTTTGGGGGTGGAAAGTGTCAACTTTATTTAGGACGGCACATAAATATTAAAAAGGGTTAGCATTGATGCTAACCCTTTTTATTTGTACTCAATCATTATCTAGATCTAACTGCGCCGATTATCGGTTCATCCCACTCAAATCGAGTAAACAATTGCTGCCAAGTTTCATCAAGATTGGCCGTCATGACAATCTCTTGATCGGTAAATGGATGGACAAACCGTAACTCTGAAGCATGCAGTAGCAAACGATGAGAATCAAACTCTGTGCGATACAGCTTGTTGTGCTTTCCATCCCCGTGCGTTGTATCACCCACGATCGGATGGCGTAGATGTGCCATATGACGACGAAGTTGGTGCTTACGCCCCGTTTTAGGTTTCATCTCAACTAAGCAATAACGCGTTGTAGGAAATTTACCCGTCGAATAGGGAACCTCCACTTTAGCCAACGGCTTATATTCCGTCACCGCTTCTTGCGCTTCTTTTTCTTGTGAAGCGAACTTATCAGCAATCTTGTCTAACTCCACTTTGAGTGCGTAATCCAAGACGCCCTCTTCCTCAATCCAACCGCGTACTATCGCGTGGTATGTCTTTTCCATTTTATGTTCAGCAAACATCGGCATGACTTGTGATGCGACTTCACTCGACAAAGCAAACACGAGCACACCAGATGTTGGACGATCCAGACGATGCAATGGGAACACATGCTGACCAATTTGGTCGCGCAAAGTTTGCATGACAAATTGAGTTTCGTGCTTATCTAACCAACTGCGATGCACTAACATGCCGGCAGGCTTGTTGACCGCTACAAAATATTCATCCTGATAAACGATCTCCAGCTCAACTGGTTCTGAAGATCGCGCTATTTTTTGTTCTAGCATTAATTTACTTACACAGTTCGTCAATGGTTCGGATTGTAACGAGCAGCTCGGCGAACTGCGGTTCCTGCTTCCACGCTTCTGAAAAATAGGGCTCGAGAGAAAACCCTCTTGGCAGTGGTTGGTTATTTTTCACTAGTGCGTGCATTCTGGCTATAAAAATCCACTGCAACCACTCATGAGGGTGCAACGTATCAATCGCAAATGGCTCCGCACTTTGTAAGGCTTGCTCTGAAGGCATAGTGTATTGCCACAATTTATGCTCTCTAAGCTGCGTTTCAAGTTGGTGAAGTAAGTCGACCAATTGAGTATTTGTTACCATTAATTCTATCTCGAACCTTGAATTAGCCGAGAATGATACCATTTCTTGTGAAAAGAACGTTAGGACGTCGTATTTAATGGAAAACATTCAAACCCTCACTCAACTGTTGAACAACAGCCACTGTGATTATCAAATCTTCGATCTTGGTCGCCGTATCAAAACCATCGCTAAGAAAGAGTTTACCGATGTAGAAAAAGGTCAAGCACCTTACCCATTTCCAATGCAACGTAAAGCACACCTAGCCATCGCGTACTGGAATGAACAAAAGCAACCTTGGATTTGGTTTCTAAAGTTTGAATTGGACGAGCGCGGTTTGTTAAAGCAAGCGGATATCGGCAATTTCATTAAATACGTAGTGGAGGCTATGGGAACACGCCTCAATGATGATATCACTGAAGAGCAACAGCAAAAGCTGTCTAACAACCCATACACTTTCAAACCTTCCGAAGATAAAATGGCCGTGTTTCATAGCCAGGTCCGCGCAAACCTCAATCTTCCTACCAGCCAATATTACGAGCATACCCAGCATTACTTCTCTGGAGGTTTAGGCTGGGATAATTGGCAAACTGTAGGTCTGCAAGGGATCACAGACATAGCCGCTCGCCTGGACAAAGAGCAAAACGGAGTAATGATACGCAAAGCGTTGAACCACCTACCAAATGAGCCACTTTATGCCCTATTAGGTGCGCTTGAGCATGTAGAGCTACAAGAGCGTTTAGCAGAACGTATCGCAGAAAAGGCACAGCAAGAAATCGCAAGTAGCGAACCTGATCTCTTCCTACTTTCAGCACTTATCCGAGCCCTTGCTGGTGCACCAACAGAAGTCGCCTCTCCAGTATTAGATGCGATATTGCATAGCCCTCGTTTAAGCCATCAGGAGGTATTGATTGGTGTGGCGGGCCGCGCTTGGCACTTACTCGCCAATGAAAAGGTAGCGGAACAGTTTTTGCTGCGTTTAGCTCAAACCGGTAATCAATCCCTATTTAATCAGTTATTTGCCGATTTAGTGATGCTGCCAGAGTTAAGAATGGTGTTATTGCCTTTGCTGCATTCAAACCCATCAGAGGAACTAGCAAATGCGCTAGTCAGCTTACAACAAGCAACAAAAAGCTAAGAAAGGTTCAGGAATGATTGGTGATCTTTTAGCAATTTTAGGGCTCTGCTTTTTCTGTTACCTGTTTTGGCAACAGCGTCGCCAAGCCGAACTCGCAAAAGCGGCCATCACGCGTAAATGTGAGCAATTGGATCTCCAATTAATCAGCATCGCCTTTGGTGCCCATAAACTAAAAACGCCAGACGGAGTCTGGCGTTGGCATACGGTGTATCAATTTGAGTTTTCATCTCTTGGTGACGATTGCTACCAAGGAGAGTTAACCATGGTCGGTTTCAGGCCGCAGAACTTTCACCTACCACCGCATCGCTTGTAAATTCCATTTCAAAGTAAGGACCATATACATCCTTACTTTCTTTTGTTTTAACAAATCCCAGCTTTTTCAGTACCGCCATAGAAGCCTGATGATTGCTATTCACGTTAGCTTTCACCTTATTCAAGCCCAACTCACGGCACGCTTTGGGGAAAAATGCTTTTAGTGCTTCTGTTGCTAACCCTTTACCCCAATATGATTTATCAAAAATAAACCCTAATTCAGGTTCGGAATCGAGATTAGCAATAAACACGTGCCCCATATAGTCACGACTGGTGCTCTCTAGCACTGCCATACTATAAATGTTCTCATCATCCAGTATTTTCTCAAACATCTGTTTGGCAGACGCAACTGTATACGGACCATTCAATTCAGCACGGTTTTTCGCACAGCAATTCAGCATGACGAATTCTAGTTGCAACGACTCATTGTAGGGTAGAAGAAGCATTCTTCTGGTTACTATGGCCACATCTGTTCCTTGATTACAACAAACTTAATCTATCCGCAGATCACAAACTCGATGAGCTGAACATGCTCAATGATTGCGGGCTAACACCTTGTAGAGAAGCCGAAAGTTAAACCAACTGGTTGGAAAGGATATTGATCTGAGTTGTTTTTTATTAAGTGTTATTAGGAATTTATATATTTTGTGATATTGATATCCCCAAATAACATCGAGATGCTTAATTCAATGAGAACACTGGATATCGTTTTTATATAAGAAAGACCCCGACACATAAGTATCGGGGTCATGGTCTTACTCGCAGCAGTCCGGCTACTAAAAGTGCTCCATGCATCATCCATAATAGTGGCTGATTCCGTCAGCTTATTCCTTACGTCGCCGTCCTAGCGGTGTCCTTATCATCCTGACTGCTAACATTCCTCGTTAGCACACGTCACTTGTTCCTTGAGCGGTGTCCCTTGCATCTTCCTGATGCTGTCCATAACCTCAATCCTAGAGGGGTCCATTGTCTATCCTTAGTCATCAACATCCTATTGATGATCGTATCCTTACAATGTCCTACGCTCCATGCTTGATTAATCATCCTGACCAACCAAATCGTCTTCCTGACGATAACCAAATCCTTGGTGCTTTCCTGTTCCATGTCTGCTTCCTGCTGACAACTCTCAATTTACGCCTTTTCCAAAAATAGACAATCTATCTAAGATAAATATTTGGCTCCCACATTGGTTAACAAGTTGTTAAATCATTATTTATCAGAAACTTAAGCTCTTCAGCTTCTCTTTTTCCGCTTACGAAATCGTTTTCTCTCACAACCTATGTAAGAGATCTCTCACACTACACTCTCCAAAATGCCATTCGCCAAATTAGCGCACTCAACGTATGATGATAGATATATCGTTGTTAAGGATTAAAAATGTTAACTCAAGACGTTACTAAAGAATTAGAAGCGGCAATGGAACAGTTGCAACAACAAGGAAAAGAGCCAACCGTAGCGTTAGTGAAAGCACGATTGAAAACGCCAGTTCCAATGCCAGCGTTAATCACCGCAATAAAAAGTTGGAAGAGTGCTCAACGCGTACCCAAGGTTGAAATCGCAGCACAACACCACACCGATAATGATCGTCTTGAAGCCCTAGAACACACCGTAAAAATGCTAGCCATTCGTATTGAAGAGTTAGAAGCGAAACTCAGTGAGAAATCATCATGAAGTTATGGGTAGATGCAGACGCGTGTCCGAAAGTTATTCGCGAAACCATTGTGCGTGCCGCCGAGCGTACGGGGATTGAATGTACGTTTGTCGCTAACCACGTTGTCCCTGTGCCGAAAAGAGACAACATCCACTCGCTACAAGTCCCTGCGGGATTTGACATCGCAGACAACGAAATCGTCAAGCGTGTAGAAGCCAACGATTTGGTGATCACGTCAGATATTCCGCTTGCAGATGAGGTTATCTCTAAAGGCGCTCAAGCCCTCAGTTCTCGTGGCGAGCTCTATACAAAAGACACCATCAAAGCTCGCCTAAATATCCGCGACTTTATGGAAACCATGCGTTCAAGCGGAATTCAGACAGGTGGGCCCGCCGCGCTTTCTCAAACCGATCGACGCGAATTTGCAAACCATTTGGATCGTATTTTGGCGAAATTTAAGAAGTAACCCTCACTCTATTCATATTGAGCCAGCAAATAAAAGCCTGGCTCATTCCTGAAAATTCATTCTCAGCATTGCACCCAAAGCGTGCTCTTACTCCCATTTGTTTTGTTCTGTTTATTTTTCATCTCGCTCACCATAGCTTCAATATGCAACGTGGTTTATTTTGAACGACGTTTTTAATAAGTGTATAGAGAATAATGGGCTTTAACATCGTTTCCAGTGGAAGCTACCTGCCAACGAATCAATGGTCTGATCGAGAGATGGATCACTTCCTAAAATTAGCGCCAGGGACCTGCCGAAATAAATTCGACGTTGAATATCGTCATGTAGCCAATACAAAAGAGACCGCTATTTACATGGCGGTGCAGGCAATAGAGCAGTGTTTAGGAAACACACATACCTTAAGCTCCGTTGATCTCCTTATCTACGCTAGCGGTACACACCACCAGTCTCTACCCTACGACGCTTCAGCGGTTCTCGCCGCGTTAGACGCTCCAACATGGCTAGAAAGCTTTGATTTGAACAGCACCTGTTTATCCTTTCTCTCTGCGCTTGATCTTGCTCAGAGTCTATTCTTAGCAAAACGGTACCGTCGGATTCTTATTGTCACCAGCGAACTCGCCACTGGCATCACACTGAATCGAAATTTTACGCTCAAACCAGAAGTTGCAACCTTATTCGCGGACGGTGCCGCCGCATTTTTGCTCGAAGAACACAACGATGATGGATTGCTCACCAGTCACTTTGAAACGCATCATACCGGGTATTCATTTTGTCAAATTAAGGGCGGAGGTAGTCATATCAATCCGCATACCTCCGAGCATCAAGCCTATTTAAAAAGTTGCCAGTTTGAGATGGAGGGCAAAGCACTCTTTAAGCATGTGCGTAAAGCCTTACCAGCGTTTCTAAAAAAAGGGTTTGACGCCTCTCCGGTAACACTCGGCGATATTGATTATTTTCTTCCTCATCAAGCCAGCGCGCACGGATTAAAAAAACTGCCTTCACTCACCGGGCTACCAACAGAGAAAACCGTTAATCACTTTTCGACTTTGGGAAACCAAGTCGCCGCCTCACTCCCAATTAACTTACACTGGCTGCGTAATCAGCCAGAAACCGCAGGAAAACATGTGTTATTAGCTGGCACCGCCGCAGGGTTGTCGCTAGGGATGGGAGTGCTAAAACTATGAAGATATTGGTCACTGGTGGCAGCGGGATGTTGGGTAGCGCAATTCTGAGAATGTTTCACCAGCAACATGAACTGCACTTTACAGCACGAAACACAGTCATCGCTAAACAACTCGCCGAGCAATTCGATGTTATCCCACATATAGTCGATTTAAGAGACCACTCAGCAGTTCATGCGGTATGCCAAGGTATGGATGCAATCATCCATTGTGCCGCTCTCTCAAGCCCATGGGGAAAGTGGCAGGCGTTTTATCAAGCCAATGTAGATGCCACCAAAAACCTCGTCAATGCGGCTAATACCCATCAAATCTCGCGTTTTATCCATATTTCCTCCACCAGCGTCTACTTTGACCATCAAGACCGTTGGAATATTCGAGAAACCGACGCCATAGCTTCATACTGGTGTAATGATTACGCACACACAAAATACCTATCGGAAATTGAAGCCGTAAAAGGCCAAAGCAAAGCGATCATTTTAAGACCGCGTGGCATTTTTGGACCCAATGATCGCGCGATTATCCCAAGAGTGCTTAAGGCGATAAAAAACAACACTCTGCTTCTGCCATCGGGTAGAAATCCTGTGGTTGATCTGACCTATGTAGACAACGTTGCCCATGCAGCGATGCTCGCTTGCACTCAGGCAGGCCAACTTCAGCATGGTGATGTGTTCAACATTTCCAACAACGAACCAATGCCAATTGAGACTGTTCTGCAAGCTTTATGTGAGGGGTTAAACCTAAAAGTAACGTTACAATCATTACCATACGGCGTTGTATCACCATTATTAAAGCTCAGTGAGCAAATACGAAGGCACTTACCACATCAGCCAGAACCAAGGCTCACCTCATACAGCGCAGGATTGTTTAACTATCATCAAACTCTGGATATCAGCAAGGCGAAACAAACACTGAATTACCAACCGCTTTTTTCAATTCAAGAAGGAATACAGCAGTATGCAAACTGGTCTAAAAATAAAAATCTTTGAGGCTGGACACTGCGTACACCCAGGCTTTGTTGTCAAACCAGGTTCTGGTATCAAGCCTAGAGCATTTCCGGCAGCCGTTGCGTTAATTCAGCACCCAACACAAGGCAACATCCTGTTTGACACGGGATATCACGAGCATTTTTTTAGCGCGACTCGCCCCTTCCCTGAACGTTTTTATGCTTGGACAACACCTTGTCGCTATAAAAAAGAACACGGAATTGTTGCGCAGTTAGCAAAAGAAAGTCTCAAACCTCATGATATTGAACACTTAGTACTTTCCCACTTCCATGCTGATCACATTGCTGCCGTGTCTGAGTTTTCCCACTCTCAATTGCATTGCCAACAAAAAGGGGTGGATGCAATTACTAAAAGTGGTCGAATTGGAGGCGTAAGAAAAGGATACCTAAAAGCTCTACTTCCTCCACAACTTGAATCTAACTTATTCATTCATAGTGACTTTTCTGTATCAATCAGCCAAATTCTTCCTCAGTGCCAAGGTGTTAATTTGCTCTGTAAAGACATGTTCGACGATGGATTTATTTATATGGTTAGCTTGCCAGGCCATGCAGCTGGCCAAGTGGGCTTGCTGGTTAAAAGAGACCAAGGTTGGCTGTTCTTACTCGCCGATGCATGCTGGTTAATCGAGAGCTTGAGTGAAAATATCGATCAACATTGGCTGGCGAACATGCTTTGCGATGATACAAAAGCCTATAAAAACACCCTCTCCGAGTTGAGAAGTTGCTACCAACAAACCCACCACTTTGTTCGCTTCGTGCCTTCACATTGTCAGGAAACTATCCAGCAGCTAATCAAAGAAGGATGGATGAAGTGAGAACGCTTATCTCAGAATTCTGGCGAACCCGCTACCGCCCCTTCGGCTCAAGGGAACAAGTCGAAACATGGCAGCAACAACACTTAACGCAACACTTGGATTGGGTATGCCGCCATTCACCGTATTACCGCTCACTTCAAGGTGCACCACTCAGTGATTTCCCTATCATGAATAAGCAAACCATGATGGAGAACCTTTCAGAGTTGAATACGAAGGGCTTAGATGCTGAACAGTTAATGCAGCAGGCACTCAAAGCAGAGCAGTCACGCAACTTTGCCGCTTCGAAAGTTGGCGATGTTACGGTTGGGCTTTCTTCGGGCACATCAGGCATGCGCGGGCTGTTTCTTGCTGACAAGCAGGAAACACAACTGTGGGCCGGCAATATATTGGCTCGCCTTTTGCCCAGCCTATGGCAAAAGCACCGAATTGCACTAGCCTTGCGGGCCAACAGCCCACTGTATAAATCCGTCGCGAAAGGGCCTGTTACATTCTTTTATGCCGATTTAACCAAACCTTACCAAGAATGGATAAAAGAGCTAGATGAGTTCCAACCCACGCTTTTGGTTGGTAGTGCGCAAGCTCTTCAGCTCTGTGCCCAGTTCAGCGGTCAATTTGGTCAACCCGAAATTCAACCACAGCGGATCATTTCTGGTGCAGAAGTCCTAACTGAGAGTGACCGTCACTTTATTTCTCAACGGTTCGACAGCGAACTCCATGAAGTCTATCAATGTACCGAAGGTTTTCTTGCATGTACGGATCAGCATGGACAAATGCGCTGGAATCAAGATGTTGTTTACATCGAAAAACATTGGCTGAATACCGAACGTACTCATTACAGCCCAATCATTACCGATTTTCGTCGTAAAACTCAGCCAATTATTCGTTATCAGCTCGACGATATTATTGAGAATAAACAGGATAATGGCGTATTTGAACCTCTTGGCGCGATTGCCGGACGATGTGGTGATCGCCTCACGCTAAACGCAAACCAGGTCCCAGTGACGGTGTTACCAGATCTCATCTACCGCGCTATAACACTATCCGCCCAAAGTCGCGTGGATTACCGAATCACCCAAACAGGGTCACAAGCCATTCAAATTGAAGCGGATTTTCACCACCATCGGGTTATACATCAAGCCTTGATAAAGTTGTTTGACCAATTGCGGCTTGATCCTGTCAGATTTAGTTACCGCCCTGCGCCTATTTGGACGCCAATGAATAAACAACGACGTGTGGTGAACATATGCGGGTCTTAATCACCGGAGCCCGAGCACCAGTTGCACTAGAGTGGGTAACCATGTGTATTCATCATGGACATGACGTAATTCTCACCGATTCGCTAAAAAAACCTCTAGGATCGTTTTTGCGAGGCATCGAGTCTTATATCCCCACCGCTTCACCTCGATTTGCGTTTCCCACCTATCAACAGCAGATCCTAAAAATCATTACTCAGATGCGTATTGATATAGTGATACCCACTTGTGAAGAAGTTTATTACTTGGCTCATGTTGCCAAACAATGCCCAGAAGTAGATTTTTTTCTGCCCAATGTGGGACTACTCAATGCCCTGCACAACAAGTTGACCGTCTTTGAACAGCTTCAAAGTTTGCCAGAAATCACACTTCCAAAAACTCGTTTGGTCGCTGATAAAAGTGAGATTGAAATTAATAAGAGAACCGTTCTAAAGCCCGTTTACTCTCGGTTTGGCGGGCAAGTCATAAGAGATGTGACAACTCAGTCTATTTCTGCCGCCACGATATCGCCCCTTTACCCTTGGGTTCAGCAACAAAAAATCCATGGGACTCCGGTGTGTAACTATGCCATTTTTGAACATGGTGACCTTAAAGCACACCAAGCTTATGTGCCGAAATACTGTGTAAACGGCTCGGCCGCCAGTGCTTTTCAGCCGATCTCGTGCGAACGACTAGATACATTTATCGCAGCTTTTGGTAAACGTCATACTTATCATGGGCAAGTGTCGTTTGACTTCATCAAATCACAAGATGAACTCTACGTGATTGAATGTAACCCAAGAGCCACCAGTGGTTTGCACCTACTCTCGTCTCGATGCAACCAACTGCTTCCTAATATGGAGTTTACCAGTCCTTCCAAGCAGCGATTGCATCATTTAGGTCCAATAACACTCATCGCGGAAGGTGGATTATCCCTGTTCAAGGCTCGAACTTGGCAAGATTGGTGGTCTGGAGTGAATGTGATGCAACAGCATAACTTACCGGCCGGGAGCCAAATCCGGAGTATGTTTGAATTACTCCGGTTAGCTAGGCAGAACAAGACGAAGTGGAGCGACGCTTCTACCGTTGATATTGAGTGGAATGGAGAGGCATTGAACTCATGACACTTTCCTCTCAAGAATGGCATAAAACTTTTTTCACTCTTATGCAGTCGAATCCCATTGATGAATGCACAGCAAGCTTTGGTTGCTACTATATCGATGATGTTGCCATTCCCTACTCCGTAACACCAAAAATACCAAACAACTGTTATGCCGTGTCCCCTATGACACTGCTTAGTGGCTACGCCGAAGAAGAGCTTCACAAAGTCAAAAATGTGGCTGTTCGATGGGTATGTAAGTTACTTATTAATATGACTAAACCAATCTTATCACTGGCTGGATTGGATCAAGTCCAAACGCTCAACAATCAGTGCTTGTCCACCAATATGTATAGCGAACAATGGGCAGCCTTAAATCTCGATGAACTGCGTCGCGTCGCACTCGATCAATACCCCACCTTTCCCTTGGTGCTTCGCTCCCTCAATCAGCGTCAGCATTTACACTTAATTCAGCGATTGAAGCAGCCAAAATGGCAAAGCTTGGTAACACGACAAGTGTATTTACTTGATGATTGGCAAGCGTTCAGCTTCAACCGAGATTTAACGAAAGACTTCAAACTGCTTAATGATAAAGATTGGCAGTTTAGGCCACTGACCACTGATGAAGAATTTCAGCGTGCCAAAGAGTTATATGACATGCTTTACCTTGATAAATACAGCCTCAATAACATCCAGTTTTCAAGCCAATATTTAAAACAGGCGAGCCAGAACAAATTAGTACATTTAGTGGGACTGTTTTATCAAGAAGAGATGCTGGCTACGTTAGGCATTGTAGAAATTGATAATGATATGACTTGCCCATTTTTTGGCTACGATACCAATAAGCCACAACGCCTCGCATTGTATCGTCGAATATCGGCCTATACCATCCGCCATGCCATGATATACCAGCGTCGCTTTAATATGAGCTCAGGCGCTCCGGCTTTTAAACGCAACAGAAAAGCCCGGCCAGAAATTGAATTTAGCTATGTTTATATTGCGCACTTACCTTGGTACAAACGCATAATTTGGAAAAGCTTGTGCTGGCTCACTCAGCACTTTTATCGCCCTTTGTTGATACGTTTTCAGCTATAAACCGACATCTATAATCAGGTAAGCCTGCGTACACAGTCTCAATCGATAAAAAAGCCTGCGACGTTCGCAGGCTTTTTATAATGGAGCTGTGTGAGGTAACCGTTTTCTACGGTGTGTAGTATGTTGCTGCGCCAGGGCCTACTGGTAAACCAAATACGAATACCCATAGGTAGAACAGCACACTCCAACCTACAATGAAGCAGATTGAGTAAGGTAGCATGGTCGCGATCAGCGTACCGATACCTAAGTTCTTCATGTAACGAGTCGCTACGGCAAGAATCAAACCAAAGTAGCTCATCATTGGAGTAATGATGTTTGTCGTCGAGTCACCAATTCGGTAAGCAGCCTGAATCGTTTCCGGTGCATAACCAACAAGCATCAACATAGGAACAAAAATCGGAGCCGTTACTGCCCACTGTGCCGATGCCGAACCAATCATTAGGTTGATAAAGCCACACATCAGGATGAAGGCAAAGAACAACATTGGGCCAGTTAAGCCAATTTCTTGCAGGAAGCTAGCGCCAGCAACCGCGAATACCTGACCGAAGTTAGTCCATTTAAAGAAAGCAACGAACTGAGCCGCAAAGAAAACTAATACAATGTACATGCCCATAGAAGACATAGATTTCGCCATTGCATCAATTATATCGCGATCCGTCTTCATCGTGCCCACAACTTTACCAAACACAAAGCCTGGAATAGCAAAGAACACAAAGATGAATGCCACGATACTTTTCAGGAATGGTGAACCTGCAATTGTACCTGCATCAGAACGTAGGATGCCGTCTTCTGGAACAACCGTCCAAGCAAGCAGCGCTGAAACAACCAGTACAGCAACACCTGCTAGTTTTAGGCCTTTCTTCTCAATGTCTGTTAAGCCACCCATTTTGTCGTTCGACAAATCTTCTGAGGCTTCTTCTTCACTGTATTTGCCAAGCTTTGGCTCAACAATTTTTTCAGTAACAAACGCACCTGTGATTGCAATGAAGAATGTCGACACAAACATGAAGTACCAGTTAACTTCTGGACCAACAGTGTAAGTTGGGTCGATCATTTGCGCCGCCGTTTCAGTAATGCCTGACAACAGCGGGTCAACCGTACCAATAAGTAGGTTTGCTGAGTAACCACCAGATACACCAGCGAACGCCGCAGCAAGACCGGCAAGTGGGTGACGACCTAAAGAATGGAACAGCATTGCAGCCAGTGGAATAAGTACCACATAGCCAAGCTCTGATGCCGTATTTGAAATGATACCCGCGAAAACGACCGTCACTGTTACCATGCGTTGAGATGCACCCATGACTAAGCCACGCATTGCTGCAGATAGCAAGCCTGAGTATTCAGCAATAGCAACACCCAACATCGCAACCAATACCGTACCCAAAGGTGCAAAGCCGACAAAGTTTTTCACTAGATTGGTAACGATTAGCTCAAGGCCATCAGCGTTAAGCAAGCTAACGACATGAATCATGCCATCCGCGGCACGACCTTTTGCACCCTCAGGACGAGGGTCAACTACGGAAACTTCGAAGTATCCTGCAATACCCGACATCACCAGAATGGCTAAACAGAAAATGGCAAATAGTGTGATCGGGTGGGGTAATAAGTTCCCCAAATATTCGACAGTATCCAAAAAGCGCGTAAACAGCGGCTTCTTAGGCGAGTTTTGTTTAATTGAATCAGATGAACTCATCTGTTCCCTCCTTGTTTTTATTCCTATGCAAATGTGACAAAAATGTCAAAAAGCGTGCGAAGGGTACTTGAGTAGAAGGTCAAATAAAAGCCCTAAATGTTACAAACTGTGACGAACAGAGGCATTTATAACCAACATTGAATAAAAATGTAGATATTTCATCCATGTAAGATAATTAACTCAATATTATCAATTAAACAAAACCATAAGTTAGATATATGCAGGTTGATTACTTTTGCACAGCTTTGAATCTCGGGTTCGTTTTACAAATGACATAAAGACGCCCTCTCCGTTTTACAATCTGGCAATCCGGATGACGACTTTTTGCACTTTTTAATGATTTTACTACCTTCATGATTTATTCCTTTTCGCTCTTAAATTGACCAAAACGACGGTTGAAGTTCGCAATGCGACCTTCGGTTTGTACAACGCGCTGTTTACCGGTGTAGTACGGGTGAGAAGCTGACGACACATCTAACGTAAAGTAAGGGTAAGTTTTGCCATCTTTCCATTCTATGGTTCTCTCCGTTTTCAACGTAGAACCAACGACAAAGTACTTATCTACACTGGTGTC
Organism: Vibrio sp. D431a; assembly: GCF_030248655.1. Lineage (NCBI taxonomy): Bacteria > Pseudomonadati > Pseudomonadota > Gammaproteobacteria > Vibrionales > Vibrionaceae > Vibrio > Vibrio sp. D431a. The sequence continues at coordinate 13,448 of NZ_JAHGAP010000027.1, forward strand.
GTGGAACACCACAGGACGATATTCAGGGTGGATTCCTGGTTTCATAATACTTTTCCTTTTAATTGAATTGTTATGTTATAACATTTTAATTAATAATCATTATCAACAAGAAAAGCAAGAGAAATTTGTGATACTTTTCATCTCAATGAATTCTTAAAGATGTCCACCATGTATTCCATCGAACCCATCGGCGTCATTGAGACACCGTACAAAGAAAAGTTTGCAGTTCCGCGCCAACCACGCTTAGTACCAGAGGCTAAAGCACGCGTAAAACTGTTAGGTGCAGCAAATAGCCCTGAAGCAGTGCGTGGGCTAGAACAGTTCTCTCACGTTTGGTTGTTGTTTCTATTTGATCAGAATCTGGAAGCTGGTTGGAAACCAACTGTACGTCCGCCACGATTAGGCGGCAATGAACGAATTGGTGTCTTTGCCTCGCGCTCGACTTTCCGTCCAAACGGAATCGGAATGTCAGCCGTTGAAGTGAAAGGAGTCACTAAGCAAGGCGATCAAATCTATCTTGATTTAGGCAGTGTAGATCTCGTGGATGGGACACCGATTGTGGATATTAAGCCTTATATTCCCTATTCGGATTCTATTTCGGAAGCACAAGGCGGATACGCAGACCAAGAACCAGAAAAGTCACAAGTCACCTTTTCTGCTCAAGCATTAGCAACGATAGAAAATCGACCCGATACTGACTATGTAAGATCAGTCATTGAACAAGTTCTGGCACAAGATCCTCGCCCTGCATATAAGAAAAACAAGCCGGACGACAAAGAATATGCGGTAAATTTGTTCGACTTGAACGTAAAGTTCACAGCAACAAGCAACTTAATAACGGTTACCGCTATTGAAAGCTTTTGACAAACGCAATTGGCTGATATTATAGACGGCTAACAAATTTCCCTTTAGGGAACTCCCATACTCCTGCTTATTCAAGCTTGAGTATCTAACTTAAATAAACGGATAAATTTAATGCGTACCAGTAATTATCTTCTTTCTACTCTGAAGGAGACTCCAAACGACGCAGAAGTAGTGAGCCACCAGCTCATGCTACGTGCAGGTATGATCCGTAAGCTGGCTTCAGGTTTATACACCTGGCTACCTACTGGTCTACGTGTACTGCGTAAAGTCGAAAACATCGTTCGTCAAGAAATCGACAATGCAGGCGCAGTCGAAACTTTGATGCCCGTTGTTCAGCCGTTTGAACTATGGGAAGAGACAGGCCGCAGCGAAAAGATGGGCCCTGAGCTACTTCGCTTTACTGACCGTCATGTTCGTCCGTTTGTACTTAGCCCAACCGCTGAAGAAGTGATCACTAGCCTTGTTCGCAATGAAGTGAGCTCTTACAAACAGCTTCCGCTAAACCTGTACCAAATCCAAACTAAATTTCGTGACGAACGACGCCCACGTTTTGGCGTAATGCGTTCACGTGAATTCTCAATGATGGATGCGTACAGCTTTGACATTGATAAAGACGGCCTACAAAAGTCATACGACGCAATGCACGATGCTTACTGTAAAGCATTCGATCGCATGGGTCTGGATTACCGTCCTGTACTTGCAGATAGCGGTGCTATCGGTGGTAGCGGCTCTCAAGAGTTCCACGTACTGGCTGAAAGCGGCGAGGATATCATCGCATTCTCTAGCGAGTCAGATTACGCGGCAAACATTGAAAAAGCAGAAGCACTAGCTCCAGCCTCTGAGGCTGCGGCACCAACACAAGAAATGACGTTGGTTGATACGCCAAACGCGAAAACAATCGCTGAATTGGTTGAGCAGTTCGAACTACCAATTGAAAAAACAGTGAAAACACTGTTTGTGAAAGCATCTGACGAAGTTGATGCGCCAATCATCGCGCTTATTATTCGTGGTGATCATGAACTGAACGAAGTGAAAGCAGAAAACCTTCCTCAGATTGCAGCTCCACTGGAAATGGCATCTGAAGAAGAAATTCGTGAGCTTATCGGTGCAGGCCCTGGTTCACTTGGCCCTGTTGGCCTTAAACTGCCGTTCATTGTTGACCGCAGCGTTGCGGTAATGAGCGACTTCGGTGCGGGCGCGAACATCGATGGCAAACACTACTTCGGTATTAACTGGGGTCGTGATGTAGAGCTTGGTCAAGTTGAAGACCTACGTAACGTTGTGGAAGGTGACCCAAGCCCATGTGGCAAGGGCATTATCCAGCTTAAGCGTGGTATCGAAGTTGGCCATATCTTCCAACTAGGTAACGCTTACTCCGCAGCGATGAACTGTGGTGTACTGGGTCCTGATGGTAAGAACGTCATCCTAGAAATGGGTTGTTACGGTATCGGTATCACTCGCGTAGTAGCGGCTGCTATTGAACAAAACCACGACAAATACGGCATCATCTGGCCAGATGCAATCGCACCATTCCAGGTAGCGATCGTTCCAATGAACATGCACAAGTCAGAAGAAGTGAAAGAAGCCGCTGAGAAATTGTACGCTGAGCTAACAGCAATGGGCATCGAAGTGCTATTTGACGACCGTAAAGAACGCCCAGGCGTAATGTTCTCTGACATGGAGCTTATTGGTGTACCGCATACCATTATTATCGGTGACCGCTCAATGAAAGAAGGCAACTTCGAATACAAGAACCGTGCTACTGGTGAGAAAACAGCAGTCGCAATGACTGACATTGTTGAGCACGTAAAAGCTCAACTAAAGTAAGCACTAGACGAGTTCGCATTTGAGGTAGTTTCAAATAGTTAAAAAGGGTTGGCTTCGGTCAGCCCTTTTTATTACAGCTCAACGCCCCCCTCCACCTTTTTCGAACTATTCACTTTGTTAATCTTTGGTTCAGCTTCTTGCTATTAAACTGATTTCATCATCTAAAGGAGGTCAGTTATGGATTTAAAAAGTCTTCTAAACCAAGCACTCAAATCAGACTTACTTAAGCAAGGTGCAGATGCATTGGGCAAACAAACCAACAACATCAAATCCTCATCAAATTCAAGTAGCCTAAAAACGCTAGGAGCAGGTGCTGTAGGCGGAGGCCTCATCGGTATGCTGATGGGCTCAAAGAAAAGTAAAAAAATGACTAAAAAAATAGGGTCAAGCGCATTAAAAGTCGGTGGCGCAGCTGCGCTTGGAGCCTTGGCCTACAAAGTGTATAACGACTGGCAAGCCAAGCAATCCGGTCAAGGTGTTCAAGAAACCTTTGACCCCGATGACAGTAAACACAGTGTCTTAATTTTAAAAGCAATGATTGGAGCTGCAAAAGCTGATGGTCACGTTGATGAAGAGGAAATGGCGCGCATTGAACAAGCTCTCGCGGATATGGGCGCAGATGAGCACGTTCGTCACCTCGTTCAGCAAGAGTTAAACAAACCGCTTGATCCTGCTGAAATTGCTAATCAGGCGACCTCTCCTCAACAAGCGTCAGAAATTTACCTGGCGTCTTTGATCGTCGCTGATGAACAAAACTTTATGGAAAAAGCGTATCTGCAAGAACTAGCAAAACAACTTCAACTTTCACCAGAAGTCACTCAGCAGTTAGAAGCACAAATGCAGTGATTAAATCTCGCTCAAGCAAACCTTCAACTTGAGCCAAAACAACTCTGTACTTTGAGTTTCAAATCCGCTGTGTGTATATTGAGATAAGTTATCATTTAGTGGAAAGAAAACATGCAAGTATACGGCTGTTGTGAACTGGTTCGTGAGCTTTATGCTCAGATTGGTAGTGGCGATCAAGCTTATATTCCCCAAGCAATTTCATGTGCAGTTAAAGCACTGAACGATGTTGCAGCGGATGAGTCCCTGCCTAAAGAAGTGCGTGAAAAAGCGGCATTTGCTGCGGCAAACCTACTGATTTCAGATTTTGAGGATAAGTAATGAATCTAGCGAACTTTGAATCCATGGACCCTGTCATGCTGATGAGCATTGTGAATATGAAGCTACGCGATGACTTCGGAGGTGATCTGGACAAACTGGTGGCTTTCTTCGATATCGAGCGCACAGCACTGGAGACAAAACTGGCTTCTGCTGGTTTTGACTTTCTTCCAGAAGCAGGACAATTCCGTTAATCCACACCATGCTTGGCGGATAACCGAAACGAGAATAACCAATATGAAAAAGGGCTTGATGAGTTACCATCAAGCCCTTTTCTTTTATTCGATAGACGTCTCGGTTAGCCAAATGAAGCCCAGATGACTGTCGCCACAAGAATTGGACATACAAACTTCACATACGCAGGCCATAACTTACCAAACCAACCTTGCGTAAACTCCGGGCAACCTTGCTCAAGCTCTTTGATTTTTGAGTTGCGATTCCATACCCAACCACCAAATAAGCAGAATAAGAGCGCAGCGGTTGGTTGTAGATACTGAGTAGCAACCGTCGCGACCATACCAAATAGAGCACCAAAATTATAAACAATCACCACACTGAACAAAGCAATGAGACCACCTAAAACCCAGCTCGTTGCGCTGCGCTTAGTATTGAAGCGCTCACTCACTAAAGCCACTGGACACTCTAACATTGAAATGGAAGACGTTAGCGCCGCAATCGTCAACAATAAGAAGAACACAATAGAGAATAATTGACCAAGCAAACCTAAACTATCAAACATTAGTGGCAATACCGTAAACACTAACGTATCTGAGCTTAAGAGAGAGCCATCTTCTGCATAGATTTGAACGCCCTTTTGCATTGCTACAAACATCGCTGGCATCACCACTAACCCTGCAATGAAAGCAACGGCAGTATCTACCATGGTCACGTTCATCGCCATCTTTGGTAGGTTCTCTTTCTTACTCAAGTAAGAGCCATAAATCAGCATTGAACAGCCACCGATCGTAAGCGAGAAGAAGCCCTGTCCCATTGCAGCAAGAATCAACTTGCGGTCCCATACCTTTTCAAAATCCGGCACTAGGTAATGTTTCAGACCTTCCATCGCACCGTTTTGCGTCATGATGTAAGCAAATAGCAGAGCAAACAAAACAAACAATGCTGGCATCAAACGTGTGGACCACTTCTCAATACCTTGTTTTACGCCACCTTGTACGATGAGAATCGTCAGTACATAAAAAGTAATGGTTCCGAACAAGTTACGTTCAACACTAAAGCCCTTTAGCCATTGAGTTGCAGCTTCTAACCCCATTAGATCTGTGATTGCACCCAGTAAAAAGCAGATCAACCAACCACCAACAATTGAATAAAACGCTAAGACAGCGCTTGGTACGCTTAAACCAATCCAACCCACAATGCCGCCGAGCTTTTTACCGGCAGGGTTATCTGTGATTGCACGCATACTGTCTACAGGGTTGGCTTGACCATGGCGACCAATCGCCATTTCAACCACCAGCATCGGAAATGCGACGATAAGAATCATCACCAAATAAACTAACAGGAAAGCACCGCCACCATTACTGGCTGCTTGAGTTGGGAAGCCCCAAATATTGCCAAGGCCAACTGCGGCACCTGCGGCAGCTAAGATGAACCCGAGACGAGAGCCAAAATGCTCGCGAGGCTGAGAAGAGGTTTGCTGTGTCATACTACTCACACAAAAATATCATTGAACTAGCTAACTAGTACACTATAGCAATATTCACTATTCAACAAGAGCACCTCGGTTAAATCCTCGACAGTTGAAACAATTTGTAGTCATTCAGCTTGTAAATTTTAACGTACATCTCATATTCATCGCTCAAAAGCCTCGCGACTGTTGTTCGTTTTACGTGGCTGAATTTTACCAATCCTTCTGCCGTGAAGTGAGCCGAAAAATAATGAGCTCTGGTGTAAGGGACGAACTGTTCCTCGTGATACTGTGTCGAAAAGCAGAATATTGTGCTTCGCTTTTTCCCCCTAATGTCTATTTATCAGCTAGTTATTACTCTGTTCTCATTTATACCCATGATTCAAGGAGAGGAAAATGAAGGTCACCCTACTTCACGGAGCGATGGTTGTAGCACTCAGCGCCAGCTACCAAGCTCAAGCCTATAACTGTCAAAGTTTACCCGACTGGGACAGCACTGCGACTTATACATCGGGCGCTTTAGTAAAAACGCAAGGAGCCGCTTATGAGGCTGCATATTGGACGCAAGGCAATGATCCCGTGACCAACTCAGGATCTTGGGAAGCATGGAAAGCGTTAGGGCAATGTGATGGTGGAAGCAACAATTTATCACCAACGGTGTCGTTCTCCTCTCCAATAAACAACGCACAAATTCCCGAAGGCAGTGCGATCACTTTGTTAGCCAACGCAACTGACGAAGATGGCCAAATCACACAAATTGAGTTTGTTGCAGGCAACCAAACCGTTGCTGTGGTAACTCAAGCACCATTCGAAGCTTCTTGGACCGCTATTGAAGGGATCTCGCAATTGACCGCAATTGCGACAGATAATGAGGGAGCTGTTAGCACCACGACGATTTCTATCCAAGTTCAACCACAAGTCGAATTACCGCCACCAAGCATTTCATTGACAAGCCCAGTAGGCACAGAAGTGCTTAATGTAGGCGATAACCTAACCGTAGCCGCTCAAGCTGACGATATTGATGGTGTGGTCACACAAGTTGAGTTCTTCGTAAACAATCAATCTGTCGCCATTGATACTAGCGCACCTTACGAATATCAATGGACCGCTAGTCCAGGTACATACTCGTTCAAAGCACAAGCGACTGATGATACAAACCTCGCAACGATGAGCCAAGAAGTAGCGCTGGTTATTAGTAATTCAGAAACCGGAACGGGCGGATGTGCAGATGCAGTACCTTATGTGGCAGGCACAAGTTATCAAGCTGGCGACCTGATTTCTCACTTCAACCAAAAATATCGTTGTGATGTTGCTGGTTGGTGCTCCTCGGATGCGACATGGGCTTACGAGCCTGGTGAAGGGCTATACTGGCAAGATGCTTGGAGTGGCCTAGGTGCTTGTTCGACACCACCGCAAGTTACCATTACGGCACCAACGGATGGACAAGTCGTGCTCGCTGGCAGCAATAACGAAATCACGGCAAACGCAAGCGATGCTGATGGCACAGTCACGCAAGTTGAGTTTTTTGCGAACAACACCAGCTTAGGGGTCACCACTCAAGCGCCATATTCCGTTACTTGGAACGCCACACTTATTGGCGCTAACCAGCTTAAAGCCGTCGCAACCGATAATGATAACAACACGTCAGAGTCCCTGGTTGGTGTGGAAGTCAGCGATAAAGATTTGGTCGTCTCTCTGACTTCACCAAGCAGCGGTCAAACCGTCGGATTAGGCAAAAGTCTCGCATTAAGCGCCGATGCAACGTCTTTAACTTCAGGCATTAAACACGTTGATTTCATGATCAACGGCTCTATTGTTGCAACCGATACCACAGCACCTTACACAGCCAACTGGACACCAACTGCACTTGGTAACTTTACAGTTAGCGCCCAAGCTGTGGATTTGTCAGGAAGCAATGCACTGTCTGACGCCGCAGCAATAACGGTGGTTGAGCAAGTAGAGAAACGCCATAACCTCATCGGTTACTGGCACAATTTTGTAAATGGTGCGGGCTGTCCAATTCGTCTAGCAGATATGGCAGATGCTTGGGATGTGATTGATATTGCCTTTGCTGAAAATGATCGCAACAGTGATGGCACTGTGCACTTTAATCTATATTCAGGCGATATTTACAGCGATTGTCCAGCACTCGATCCAACACAATTCAAGCAGGACATGGCAGCGCTTCAAGCTAAAGGTAAGAAGTTTGTTCTCTCTCTTGGCGGCGCAGAAGGCACGATTACGCTGAATACCGACCAAGATGAAGCCAACTTTGTCTCTAGCCTAACAGGTCTTATCGCTGAGTGGGGCTTTGATGGTCTAGATGTGGATTTAGAGAGTGGTTCTAACTTAGTTCATGGCTCGCAAATTCAAGCTCGCCTTGGTCGTGCTTTGCTTCAAATAGAGCAAAACATGGGTGGAGATATGTACCTAACCATGGCGCCTGAGCACCCTTATGTTCAAGGCGGCTATGTGGCTTACAGCGGTATTTGGGGAGCTTACATTCCTGTGATAAACGAGACACGCAGCACGCTCGACTTGCTTCACGTCCAGTTATATAACAACGGCGGTTTGCCAAACCCATACCTGCCAGGCAGTGCACCAGAAGGCTCTGTGGATATGATGGTAGCGCAATCTAAAATGCTTATCGAAGGTTTTGAGTTGGCCGACGGCACTCAATTTGCACCATTGCGCGATGATCAAGTCGCAATCGGTTTACCTTCAGGTCCTAGCTCGGCAAATTCAGGGCAGGCTCCAACACAGAATATTATCAACGCACTAGATTGTTTAACCAAAGGCACTTCATGTGGCACCGTAAAACCAGCGTACCATTACCCGAATTATGCAGGAGTAATGACATGGTCTATCAACTGGGATCAGCATGATGGCTTTAACTTCTCAAAACCTGTCGGCGATAAACTCACCGAGATGAATGCGCAATAAGCTATCAAAGAATAAGCGAGTAAAACGCAAAGAGAGCACAATAGTGCTCTCTTTCTTTATCTCATCGAGTTTTTGCTTTTTAATGAGTAATTAAATCGTAAATACTCGGTAATCTTTTAGCTCAGGGATTTTCTTCAACAGATCGTTTTCTTGCCCTGCCATGTCATCCAGCGAATCGCACAAGTCTTCTGCTTGTTGTTCTACCTCTTTTGAATGCTCGGCTAAACGCTCTTCTACTTTCGCGCTGAGTTCAGCCATACTCTCTGATAATGCAGTGAGGTTTATCCCTCCCTCTTCCTTCATTTTTTTCGATAAAGCATCCAACGAACTGGCTAAAAACTCTTTATTGAAGATCTCTTGTGCTTTTGCAAAGTCTTCAGTCCACCCTTGTGTCATAGACTCAAAACTCTCCGCAGGCAGGATGAAATCACCATCTTTGTAGTAACGTGATTCAACATCAGCGAAAAAGTCCTTTACTGCGACTTTTACATTATCAAACGCACCAGGTGCATCGAGGCTTTCCGCAACATCATCAATAATATCATTCGCAAGCGCTAAACCATCACTCGCCAATTGCTTTGCTTGTGGAATATACGCGTTCATTTTTTCGCGATAGTCTTCAATTGCCGCTTTTTGGTCGGCATTGAGTTCAATTAGCTCACCTTTGATGAAGAGGTTGTTATCCTCATCCACGACAGCTTTATCACCTGTCGTTTGGCGAATTTCCAAGCTTTGCCCATCCATACGGACTTCATTATTGATGTCCACACGACACTGCGCTGCATAACCAGTAGCACTGACCATCAGCAATGAGAGTGTAAAAAGCTTTTTCATGTCATTCTCTTTTATTTAACATTACTCGTGTTAAACATAACACTGAGTGATACATGAGATGTCAGCAAATCGTCACGACTTCGTAACAAGTTGTTTTATCTCCTATTTTCACGTCAACCTCATCACCCTCTTCTTTCCCGAACAACGCTCGACCCAGAGGAGATTTGGCTGTTAAGACAAAGACTTCCAGAGTCTGATATTGAACAGTCAAACCACCAGAGCAAGGGCCTACAAAGAAGTGCTTTTCGATCAAATTCTCATCTGCGAGAACAACGTAAGCACCAACACCAACAGGCGCATTCTTAAAGTTACGAGTCACTAAAGAACGATATTGACGCAACTCCTCTTCACTATCTTGAATTCGCATGGCTTGTCCATGAGCAAGATACGCGGCTTCAAGTGCCAATGTATCGTACTTGTGCTCGGGAACAGTTTCTTCATCTGTGGCGGCATCGATAGCTCGCTGAGCCGATGAATGGGCAACTTGAAGTTTTTCTTCCAGATGTTGGATGATAATTTGGACTAAGTCAGCTTTGTTCATACTTTTAGGACGCGCGTTTAGTATTCGGGGTGTGTTAATGTAGCCAAGTTTACCATCAAAGAAAGGTTTCCCTATTATGCAAAGTGACTCGCTGCATCAAACACTTCAATCTGTATTTGGTTTTGACTCATTACGCCAAGGTCAGCAACCCGTTATTGAAGCCGTTATGAATGGTTACTCTGCTGCGGCAATCTTTCCTACAGGCTCGGGGAAGTCACTCTGTTATCAACTACCTGCAACCATATTACCCAACCTTACGTTGGTGATCTCTCCGTTGTTGGCGTTAATGAAGGATCAACTGAGCTTTTTACAAAGTAAAGGAATCGCGGCCGCTTCTATCGATAGCAGTCAAAGTAGAGAAGAAGCACAACAGGTCATGGCTGGCGTGAAGAATGGACAAATCAAAATCTTGATGATTTCTGTTGAGCGACTAAAAAATGAGCGTTTTCGTGAATTCATTCGCCAAGTACCGATTTCTTTGATGGTCATTGATGAAGCGCACTGTATTTCCGAATGGGGGCATAACTTTCGTCCAGATTATCTCAAACTACCGCAATATCAACGTGAACTGAACATCCCACAGTCTTTACTTCTCACCGCAACGGCAACGCCTGCAGTTATTGAAGACATGCAAAAAAAGTTCGATATTTCCAGTGAACATATTACCGTTACAGGCTTCTACCGCTCTAATCTGGATATCTCGGTGATCCCGTGTGAGGAAACAAAGAAACAAGAACAGCTCAGTGAGATCATCGCCTCTTCACCTAAGCTTCCGACCATCGTATACGTGACGCAGCAGCAAACAGCAGAACGAGTAGCAAAGTCATTAATCCATATTGGCATTAACGCTCACGCATACCACGCTGGCATGAAAAGCGACGTTCGTGAACAAATCCAACAGCAGTTCATGGATGGCCAAATTGACTGTATTGTTGCAACGATTGCATTTGGTATGGGGGTCGATAAATCTGATATTCGACGCGTCATTCACTTCGACTTACCCAAATCAATCGAGAACTACGCACAAGAGATTGGACGTGCAGGCAGGGACGGGCAACGCTCGGAGTGCATTCTGCTAGGCAATACGTCCGGCCTAACGGTGTTGGAGAATTTTGTCTATGGTGACACACCAGAATTTACGTCAATTAACTATGTAGTCGAGCAAGCGAAAGAACATGCTCCACAATGGGAGGTAGTGCCACTGCGTTTGTCGCGTGAAAGTAATATCCGCCAATTGCCACTCAAAACCTTGTTGGTTTATTTGGAGCTACATAACGTCATTGAAGCAAAGTACAGTTACTTTGCGGAATATCGGTTTAAGTTTTTGCACGATCAGCAATTTATTGTGAATCAATTTCAAGGCGAGCGACGTCAATTTGTGGAGGCTATTTTTTCCTGCTCACAAAAAGCCAAAGTGTGGTGCCAAGTTGATCTAGAAGCGCTATGGATGAACTATCAATCGGAACGCAGCCGAGTTGTCGCAGCGCTCGACTATTTTCACCAGAACGGCTGGATAGAACTAGAGAGCAAACAACTGACGGACGTGTACTCAGTTATGCCAACCAAACAGAGCTCGGATGTTTTAATCCAACAACTGTATGAACTGTTCCAATCCAAAGAAAGCAAAGATATCGAAAGAATCCACACCATGCTGCACTTGTTCCAGTCCGAGCACTGTTTGAGCTCACAATTGGCGAACTACTTTGCGGATCACGATGCACCAAAGCAATGTGGTCACTGCTCCGTGTGTCGTGGTCACGTCGCCACATTCACAGCACCAGAACCTGAAGATATTGAACAATCTCAAGTATCGATATGGGCGCGGGAGTTTATTCAGCTTTCCCCATCGGCCATCAGTAATGATGCCGTTGCTCGCTTCTTGTGCGGAATCAGCACTCCTTTGATTAGCCAGCTAAAAGCCTCAAAGCTAGCAGGTTATGGTGCAATGGCAAATGTAAGTTTTGAGCAGGTATTAACGCAGGTAGAAACGGTAAGGGCCTAAAAAAAGCTCAATTGACGCGCTTGGTCTTCGGGCTTGAGCATCACGTTCAAGCCTAAAAGGCGAATTTCCCGTCCATTTTGGCGTTTAAGAATATCTCTTAGCAAGATCTTGAAGTCCTCAAGCTCTAATTGCGGATGGATGTGCTCAATTGTTGTCAGTTGAAAGTCGGCAAATTTGACTTTAATACCTTGTTTAATAATCGACTTATCTGGGCTTGCACGCTCTAAACGTTTCTCGAGTTCAGGATAAAGTTTCTCCTCAATCACTTGCCAACATTCATCATAGGTTGCGATGTTCTGGCTGAATGTCCTTTCCACACCGACGGACTTTCTCTCGCGCTCAACAACGACTTCTCGATTATCAATTCCATGGCTTCGCTGCCATAAGGAGGCACCCTGACGACCAAACTGCCTCAACAACTCTCGATAGTCACTGTTTTTAATGTCCTCACATCGATAAAAACCGGCTTGGTGGAGCTTCTCAAGACTCACCTTCCCCACACCAGGAATGTTCTCTAGCGGAAGACTATCGATAACCTCTTGGACTTTCTCTGGCGGAATCACAAACTGACCGTTGGGCTTGTTCATGTCTGACGCGACCTTGGCAAGAAACTTTATCGGAGCAATGCCCGCCGATGCCGTCAACCCAAGTTCACTCCAGATATCGCGGCGAATTGACTCTGCGATCAACGTAGCGGAGCCACGGCAAGCTGTCGAGTCCGTGACATCGAGGTATGCTTCATCCAATGAGAGAGGTTCAATGATAGGCGTATAACGCTCAAAAATAGCACGAATCTGCTGAGAGACTTGCTTATATACATGCATTCTACCGGGCACAACCAACAAATGAGGACAGAGTTGCAGCGCGCGCGCCGTTGACATTGCACTGCGAACACCATATTTACGCGCATCATAATTACAGGTGCTAATCACTCCACGCTGCTTTTCATGTCCGCCAACAGCGAGTGCAATGCCACGGTAACTGGGGTTATCTCTCATCTCTACGGCAGCATACGCAAACTATCGGGTAAAAAATGTAGTTCTTAGTGGGTGAGTGAGTGAATAACTTTTTAAAATAGATAGTTAAGCTAAAAAACGCACTTACATAATTCACTTACAGAAAAATCACGAAAATCGCAAGGTAAATGCCTCGTAAACGCTTCACTCGCACTTACATTTTCACCACTTAAGGGTCATCTGAGTGTTGGCTTGCCCCTCCCTAGGTTCTAACCCAACACTTAACCCTATCAAGCGAATTCCTCGTCCATTGGCACGCGCCAAGGCTTCTTTTAATAAAGCAGAGAAAAAAGCTTTATCAAGGTTAATTTGTTTATGCTCAACCGTTGTTTGCTGGAAGTCATCGAATTTAAGCTTAAGTCCCTGACGGATTATTCTTTTATCATGAGCAATCTTACTGAATCGTCTCACTAATTCATCATATAGTGATTCAATAGCCTCAAGGCATTCTGATTCAGTCCGAATATCTAGAGCAAATGTCCGCTCAACACCAAGGGACTTTCTAATTCTTGTTGCTGTTACCTCACGACGATCAATTCCATGGCACCTCTCCCATAGGGAACTACCAAATTTACCAAACTGTTTAAGTAACATGTGTTGATCATAATTTTTGACATCAATGCCTTTGTACAGACCAAGATTATTCAACTTTTCTAGGGTTACCTTCCCTACACCTGGAATCTTGCCTAATTCCAACTCATCAACAAATCCCTCAATTTCATCTGGTGTTACGACGCAAATACCATTTGGCTTATTAATATCGGAGGCGACTTTTGCAACAAATTTGATAGTGGCTACACCTGCACTGGCCGTAAGATTTAGTTCTGATTCAATTGCCTTACGTATATCCTGCGCGATTAATGTTGCCGACCCTCTGAATAATTGTGAGTCAGTTACATCAAGGTAAGCTTCATCAAGTGATAGAGGTTCAATAAGATCAGTATAACGAGCAAAGATTGCATGAATCTGTTTGGATACAGCCTTATACTTCTCCATGTCTCCACCTATAACCCTTAGGTTTGGGCACAACTTGAGTGCATGAGCGGTCGCCATTGCCGAGCGAACACCATATTTTCGGGCAATGTAGTTACATGTTGAAATCACCCCACGTCGATCCGAAGAACCACCTATCGCCAAAGGTATATCCCTTAACTCTGGGTGGTCTCTCATCTCAACTGCGGCATAGTAACAATCAAGATCTATGTGTATGATTTTTCTCTGCATTCGCATTACACCCAAAACACAGACAACTAAATACCTAAAGTCGCCATTAGCTTTCTGTTACCCAAAAGCTCATTACAAACAAACTAAATTCCACAAATATACCTTCTTATTGTACTGTATATCCAACCAGCAATCGAGAGATATATCTGCAAAAAGCGTCTGTCTGGGTGAGTGAGAATGCTTACCATCACAGAGTTTGTGGCTAAGTCACTAATACCGCACCGATAGCAAAAAGCCCGTTAAGAGCCAAGGCTTTACCCTACGTGTTGATAGGTCATAGATGCTGTGAAGGTGTAACTCGCTTTTGCCCCATTCAAAGTTAGAAATAGGGATGATGCTTGTATCGAATATCTGTTTTGCAATAATTATTTTAATGATGTTGTTGATTTCAATTCAGCCTTTTACTTTTCATGGGCTTACTTTTAAGCTATTGATTTTATAGGCAATAAAAATCAATCAAAAAATAGATATCTATTATGTTCATATAGTGTATAGTGGCAGCAGCTCAAACGGTGAGCTATTAGTAAAATATTTAGTTCAAGCTCTTCTCAGTTTTTATTCGATTAAATTCGTCATATTTATCCTGCGATACCTTTTTCTTCATTCCTTATTTAGTAGCTTTCTTTTTAACTTAATCAATGTATCGAGATATATTATGTCAAATAAATCAACAGGCTCAGTAAAATGGTTTAACGAATCCAAAGGTTTTGGATTTATCACCCCTGATAACGGCGGTTCTGACCTATTTGTTCACTTCAAATCAATTGTTAGTGAAGGCTTCAAAACATTATCTGAAGGCCAAAAGGTTTCTTTTGTTGTTGAACAAGGTAACAAAGGCCCTCAAGCGGATAATGTTACGTTAGTATAAAATATTTCTAAAAAGTCTCTTCTGTCGAGGAGACTTTTTTACTTTATGTTTAATAAAGATTCTGAACGTTCGAAATACGAATAAAAATAAATATTGGGATCGATAAGATAAGAAGCAACATGAGAAAACCAGTAAGAAAATCAAGCAAGAAAACACAGAAAAACAACTTCGAAGAACGATTCGCTGCGATGGTAAAAGAATATCAAGAAGCGAAAGGAATTCTCGACTCTATGGCTGAAGGTTCATCAGAATATTTAGCACAGAAAAAAGCATGCGATAAGCTTTTTGCAAACGCGGAACGATACATCAATAAGAGATAATGAATTCTAACCTGAATAAAATCACCTAAAATTATTTTTCTTAGCATCGCTACATTTTTAAAAGCCTGAGTCTCAGTTTTCTGCAATCGTTGGTTCAATCCGTGTTGATCTCATTTAGAAAAGCCATTGAATTTACTATTGCCCATTTATGTTCTGACTTGTGTAGTATCATTGTTGTTTTCATAGCCAATATGAACGCGGGGCGGAATTCAGTAAACCACCAAAAATAGGATGATATATGAGCAAGTTACCTAAACCGACACAAAAGCAGAAGCAATTTAGTATTAATCAGAAAGGGATTAAACGGACACCAGAAGAGTTGAAAAAAATGGGTGTTCGCAAACGCATAGAAGAGATTGAAGAACAAAAAGAGTGGGATAAAGAGTGGGGACTGTGAGTTCACGAAACCTCTCTGAGCTTATCAATACGACACTCCTCTTACATTCCGAAAAGCTGAGCAACTTAGATCGAGACATGCTGACAGGTTTACGAGATCAACTTAATCGTGAGCAAGCCTTGTCAGACAAACAAGCTAAACTGTGTCAAAGGCTACTACGAAAAACGAATCATGATTGCTAACCAACGTAAGTCTTCACAGCTATCATCCAGCGTCATTCGACTTAGCATCTGATCCATTAAATCTCTAATCTCAATTAGTATTGCCCCCTCTGGCGCATGATGCTCAGCTGAGCGCTTGGCGTTCGTTAGACTTTTCATGAAGATAGCTTCGCTATCTATCACGGCGTGTTTCGCGTTGAAGTAAGTGACCTGATAGGTCGGCATGGTCCTATTCCTTTTGAGAGTGGGTGACGCTTTCAATATAGCATTGTTTCACGCTTAAACGTTCGAACTGACTTGGTTTCTCCCCAAAAGTTGACTAGGCAAGCAACTGATTATCAAGGAGTATGGACGGCAAAGACCCATCACACAATGGTTATTACCTCATCTAACAAGCCTGAGCACTACGAGTATGTTTCATCGCTCCCTACTGTTTAAGCAACTTAACGTTCCACTTGTCATAATATGATGTGTGCCCCAGATATTTCGTGGTTGCTATTCCCAAAGCTCATCTGTTGAAGAGCATAGTCTTTCTATGAGCAACCTTTTACAAACCTTACATTCGATATGATAAAAAATTTTTAGTGTATGATTCGCACTTTTTTAACTGAAACCAGATCTTCTTTCTACCGTGATTTTTCAAAGTAATTCCTCCAAAACAACACCAGTCTCACCATTAGCAATCCTTTGGAGAAAGCTATTCATCTTTGTTTTTTTATGTATTGATTTTTCTTTATTTTGAATAGATTTGTTTTTATTATTTCTATTCTCATTATTAAATATTTGATTAGACATATTATGCCCCTTTATAAAAATTATAATTAAGGTGCACTGAACATAAGTATTTTTAGGATAGGTAATTAAGGAGATTACAGAGAGAAACTTGCTAGGGATTACGCTGGAAAACTATCTTTATATTTTATCTTGAAACAAATCTTTGTCAGAGCAACTACCTCGCCAGGCGTATGACGAGGCAGTTTAAATTCAATTGTAAGACTAAATAGTTGTTACATTTTCTGCTTGAAGGCCTTTAGGGCCTTTACCTACAGTGAAGGAAACCTGCTCGCCTTCAATAAGCTTCTTAAAGCCATCACCTAAAATGCTTCTGAAATGAACAAATAAATCATCGCCATTTTCTTGAGAAATAAAACCAAAACCTTTAGTTTCGTTAAACCACTTTACTGTACCAATTACTTGATTAGACATATTATGCCCCTTTATAAAATTAAAATTAAGGTGCACTGAACATAGGTATTATTTTAGGATAGAGCATTAAGGAGATTACAGAGAGAAACTTGCTAGGGATGACGCTGGAAAACTTTCTTGATATTTTATCTTGAAACAACTCTTTGTCAGAGCAAAGACCACTATACAGACTAATTAAAAAAAA
Source organism: Vibrio sp. D431a (assembly GCF_030248655.1). Taxonomy (NCBI): domain Bacteria; kingdom Pseudomonadati; phylum Pseudomonadota; class Gammaproteobacteria; order Vibrionales; family Vibrionaceae; genus Vibrio; species Vibrio sp. D431a. Next base: position 30,641 of record NZ_JAHGAP010000027.1, read on the forward strand.
TATACCTTTATTTTAAATTAATTATTATATCATCTATCTACACGCGTTTTATCACAAAGGGTTCATCTTGATTCCAACGTTTTACAGTTGGGACATTAAGCAATAAATCAATACTGCTAAACGGTCTTTTTTGAGAGAGACTTGCTTGTGGCTGTCAAACTCGCCTTTGTCCAGAGATGTGCCAGAACTATCACTGCTGGCACACTTATGCCCCATTTCGTGTTGGTGCAATAGCTTCATCCATGGCCTGTTAAAGTCGATTTCCCATAATTTGACTAATCTGGAATGAAGAGTCTAGGTCATACCTTCTTTAGGGGCTGCCTTTTCAAGGGAGTGGCATCTTAGTGGCTCGGGGCGACAACGAACAGCCCAAAGCAAAGCAGACTGGACGGTTTTCCAGCGTGCAGGCTAAGTACGGATAATCCTGTTTTCTGTTGCATGAAAATGTGATGTTAAGGATGAGTTCTTGGTATCGTTATTTTCTCATAACGGGCTTGATGCTAAAGTAGTAGGGTTACGCTTTTTATGAGGGATTCCAGTTTGTTACGTAAATACCAAAGCGAAGCACCTGCTGACAATGACATGTTTTCTGGCAAGGGGCACCAGCAAGTCGCCAATGCTATCGCAAATGTCCTGATCAGTGATGCCTCACAGCACATTATAGGGATCGAAGGATCTCTCGGAGCGGGCAAGAGCACCGTAATCAATATTCTTGCCAGTCAGCTGGAGGACAAGGGTTTCCACCTAGTCACCTTCGATGCCGACCAGTACCACACCGCCCTCAAGCCCGCACTTATCCAGACCATCGAGCGGGAGTTGATACCGATGCTCAAAGGTGACCGCTACAAACTGGCGAAGCTGGCCGCTGCTGTAGAAACCGCGCTAGGCAAACGACTCACTTATACCAAAGTGACAAACAGCCATATTCCACTCTCGGCTATCAGCTTTATGTTCCTGCTCGGGGTCTCAGCATTGCAGCTCCGCCCTTTCCTTGCTTTCCTGTATGACAGATTCAAAGACACACCAACCATACCGATGATCGAGGGCATCTTATCCGGTGGACTGCTTGCCCTACCGTTTGTCGGTTATGGCCTGATCAAAGCTTGCGGTAGTAATCTTCAGCTAGGAGATCTACTCAAACGCAACAGTCGTGATACCATCAATGAAACCCTCGATGTTAACCGCGAGGTCGGCGCCATAGAGTTGCGCCAAGCTTTCAAAGTGTTCGCGCATCTCATTCCCAAGGGCAAAACCATCATACTGGTGATTGACAATATCGATCGCGTTTCGCCGGACATTGCCCGTGAACTATGGAGCGATATCGATACCCTGATCTCGCTCGGCAGTAAGCGTTTCCGTATTTTGCTGCCTTATTCCGAGAAGCATTTGGCCAAAGCGTTGGAGCAAAGTGCCATCGAAGCCAATCGGTCTGGTAAGGAGTTTATCTCCAAGCGCATCCCTATTCCCTTTACTGCTCCGCCTATTGCTTCGACTGGTTGGCGCGAGCGTTTCAACCATTATTGGGATGAAACTCTCTCTGATATCGACGGCAAGGAAGGAGCTACGAGCTGATTGATATCTGGCAACGCAATATCACTCCCCGGTATCTGAAGAATTTGGTCAACCGAATCGGCACGCGTATTGACAGCTGCCCCGAAGATAACAATACCCTTAATGGTGCATCTTGTGCTGCTTACCTGATGGCGGTTCATGACAACGATATCCATCTCCGGCAATTGGTCGGTGAGCCAGCAAACCTTGAAGTAGAGCAATCAAGGAGAATTAAAGCCACACAAAAAGTGCTGCGCAAGTATGCAGGTACGACGGAAGAGTGGCCAAAGCACATCGCGGCGCTCCACTACCAGACTTCGTTTACGATCGCCCAAAGTGAACTTATTGTCGAACCTTTGCGTGCAGCATTTACGGGGATGGATGCAGAGCAAATCGTAACGCTCTCGGCTCTACACGGTTTCGATGTCTTTTTCAAAAAGCAGATGGCCGTCACCGATGCCCCAGATTTAGTGAAGCTCATGGCCGAGTTGGTCGAACTATCCGATGGCAAAAAGCTGTTGGAACATTATTTGGCCGATTTCAACCATGAACTCTTAGACAATCCCGTTATACCGGATGAGTTTGACAAGGATTTAATCATTGGATTTCGGACGATACTTGATCATGGCATATGTATTGATCTGTCTATCCCTGAGAAGGAGCAGCGAAAAACAGCAGCGATGGTTTTGCGTCTAGCACGAACATTACAGAGCTCAAACGATCCCAAAGACCTTTCCCCAAGCAACGAAAAGTGGGAAGAGTTAATGCAAGCTGTCCGTAATACCTATAGCTATTTTACAGTCACTGGCAAGCGTCCCTCTTTCATCGAAAAGCCCTCCGCCCCAATGGTGGTTAATGTACTCTATCCAATGCGAAATACAATCCCCAACTGGAAGATAGACAGTCTTGTCCTGTCATTGCCTATAGGCAAGGTCGTCACCGCAGCCTGCAAACGTCAAAACGTACTGAACGAAAAAGATACCCTGTTGCCGTTACTGCACGGGGGAATGCGTTGTGGCGATTTGGGTAGCTTTGAGTCAATGGATTTACTCAACGATATACCAGTTGCTAACAGTGAGATAGAGGACGTTTTGACCCAGCTACCGTTTAGTGTGGGTTGGCACCAACAAAACAATATTGGCTTAACACAGCAACTAACTCAGATGCTGCATAATACCAGCCAACAAAGCCCAGAGGACAAAACGACTATCGCTAGACTGGTCGCCTTAACCGCTGCTACACTTTTCAATCAATTCGAACCGTCACAGACGAATACTTCGCTTCCCAATTCAAACGGCCAACTCCAAAACCAGAACATTGCAAGTTGGGTCGCACCGTATATCTCACAGCATCCTGATGCCTCTAAATATTTACCCAATTACCTTAGCTTTGTTCAATTCGATCGCCTTCTCAAGTGGAGCCAAACTGGCGCAGTTTCTGAAGCCCTGTTTGAATCTATGGCCAAGCTTATCCGTGATGGGCGGATATATCGTATGTCACCAGAAATTTTGTTGAAATCATACTACTCAGTACTTAAAAACAAACTACCTGAACTCAACTCTTACGAACTTCTGTCATGGCTTTCTGATTGGCCATTAGATAATTCCTCTCCAGCACAATGGCAAGATGAGGCGGTCGATGACATTCTCAGCAATGATGAAGGCGAACTAAGGAAGTTACTAAATATTCTTACCGATTACTTCGACAACCCTGACTTGACTGATAACGATTGGATGTTAAGGCTGAGTGAAATGCATTTGGTGGATAGGAAGATTGCCGAGCATTTTGCAGCCAATGAAAATACACTCAGACACTCTTCAGCCTTATCGAGTGCCCTAGTTAAGGCCCTCAGTGACCAACGCGTATTCAATTCTGAATGGCTGCGTACTCTGTTTAAGCTGCTCGGTAAAGAGAGACAGAGTCAGTTGTCATCAATAATCCGTGTACAGTTTTTTAAAACCACTACCTCTAACGATATCAAATACCGGAGCATCCAGTACTACGGCGACAGCTTTTCCATGCCAAATCTCAGCGACGGGGATACGGTTGAAGAAGCGCTAGCCTTCCTAGAAGATGCTATCGCTAATAACAAGCAATATGCGATTGACTGGCTTGTTAATCAACCTTCGGCTAACTGCGGTTGGTGTCTGAATGCATGGTCCGAACTTAATTTACGCAGGCTGAAAGATTGCTTGTCAGGATTGAAAGAATATCCACTCACCCAAGCAATCGATACTCTCTTTGATAAGGAGAGCAGCACTGAAGATGTCACTTAGTAAAGTAGCAATGCCTCTTTTCTGGTAAACACTGATGTGACCGCCTGCGCCACATCCTTTTCCATGCGGAAGATATTGCTGTCGTCTAAACAGATATGCTGTTACATGAAGAGACCAAACACCATAACAATGTTCATTTTCAGCCGTTGGTCACAGCTAGCGAGAATATTGGGCCTATAGTACAACAGTTCCCAGTTTTCCCTATCACTCGTCTAATCGAAAATGGGTTGCCATGTTTCAAGATACTTCTACTCATAGGTAGGAGAGAAGTTAGAGCAAAAGCCTTAACACGAAATGCCCAAGAGTGTGCTGTGCATTAATGGCAAACCTTTCTTGATTCCTTCTCCGAGCTAAAAAGCTCATCACGCAGGTTGCGTGACGCAACTTGCGTGATACGTTTGCTTTTATTTGTGGAAAAGACCAAGTAATAACTAAGTAAAGATATCGTTCCAATCAATCAGGTTTATATTGTCTTTTTATCTATGGGGCACGTCCTCTAGACTAAAGCGCCTCCAACGCTTTAGGTGCTAACAGGTTCCTGCACAAACAAAATTGATACAAATTGGTTGAAGGGAGATTGCATCCTGCATTTTCTACATGCAATACCAAAATTTATGCATATTTTTGGTATATATACTAAATTCAACGTTACTTTTGGTATTTGAGCTCAAATACACGACCAGAAAAGTGTGAAATACCAAAACTAGAGTTAAATTTTGGTATTGGTTTTAAACAGTAATACTTTGGGGAACACCTCAATTAAGATGTATATCCGCTAGACGTGTTGCCCCTTGGCGCTGATAATTAACATCATAAAAATTAATTCAAATATGTATTTTGACGTTAGACCACAAGGAGCACATCAATGCGCGACCCTAAAAGAATAGAAACTACGCTTTCACTTTTGAAGGAACTTTGGAGCAACAATACTGACCTTCGGTTCAATCAGTTGATATATAACCTTCAACGAGAGTTTTCACTCGAGAACGATGGTAAAGGGCAAATCACGGAAATCTCGCAAGAGGGTATTCAGCATGTTGGTTATGATCTGTTTTACATAGAAGATGACTTTTTCATTCAATTTCTAGAGAGGAAGCTAACGCAACAATAGCGCTAGTTTTTGGCTAGATAACAAAACACCTTTGAAGGCTGTGAAAGAATTACTAGTGATTGCTATTCAGCGTGAACTGCCTTAGTAAATGCAACGCACATCTGTTGTATAACATTACGGCGGACTTTCTTGATCTTGGGGGCACGATGCTCACTGACAATAACTCGACTCATCAAGCGAGTAACTGCTTCACGACGCTGTTGGTCGGAAAGGTGAATTTTTTTAGTTTCTTGTTTCATGTCGTATATCTTAGATGACGAGCCGCGGATTTCATCCGATGACGATGATAAGTAAATATAGCTTTGACATTGTTACGTGTCTACACTCATCTAAACAGGTTCAATAGGAAGCGTCTCCATTAGTTTAAAGTCCGTGATATACCATTTTTTGTCAAAGCTCATCTACATCACTTAAGTTTAGGTTCGACAATTGGATTTTTTGTTAATTCAGCGTGAAAGTTATTGATGCAGTAGTACATGCATCGTCTTTCGTAAATCTTCTTTGCTCCAATCCAAGCTTCAGTGCCTTCTAAGAACTTATTCAATTACCTGCGAGAGGAGAGTTTTGATAAACTAGCCCCTTTCATCTTTCCGATCCAAAAATCTTTTATCCCGACAATGATAACTATCTTAGGTGTTCCCCCTTTGAGGTGTGTTGACCATGATGACCTATCTTGTTGCGATGGTTGAGGGAAGTCCTCGGGATGAGTATGCCACTCTCCGACATAATTAACCGTTCCTCCAGACAATTGGAAACAATCATCTACTTTCTGTTGATGGTGTTTGCCTCGCCTATCCACTAGGTTTCTCTGTCTAAGATCACCAAATCCGGGCTCAGACAGATCAGTAATAACTATATGCTGGCCTCTTTCTTCGCCAAGTAGCACACCTGCTGCTTCATTATCCTGCATTTCAGTTTGTTTATATTTTTCTAGAACGGCTAAAACATGTTCAGTAATGACGACGAGGTGTCCATTGCTATCTTGATACGTAAGCTCTCTGTCAAACTTCATTGCATACCACGCATTGCTTTTGAGGTAGCAGTACCTTTCTCTTTCCGGTGCGATGGCGAGGGTCTAAGATAAACTCACTGTAAGTCCAAGGCGTGCTTACATTAAGCGTATTTAATACAGCCTCCAACGCCATAGCAGCAGAAATCTGGCTTACTCCAGCGTCATAAACTGTATAAGTATTTCCACAGCTGACTTTTTTTTCTTTAGACAGATCTAGGTCTTTAAAGCGCATATCGATATGGTCTTGATGGATGCTCTTATCAACCGTCATACACCCATAGCAACTCAGATTGTCATCAACTAAAACCTTAGCTGCTCTACCATTACCATCATTGAACACATGAACGATAGTAGGCCGTTTGACGGACATCTGACGAACAACAAATGCTAGCCTCTTTGATACAGGGGGGCGACCAGTTGCATCAATAACAATATCGTACTTACTAAGCGTTCCTTCATTGATAGGAAAATTACTATCAAATCCAGAAATACTTTTAGCTAAGTGTGTTGAATTATTAAGCTTTTTAGCTAAAGCTGAGGCTTTATTGCTCCCAAAGTCTGATACAGAAAGTGTATGCCGAGAAAAGTTATGAGGCTTTAGAGTATCTCTATCGTAGAGATGTAAGCATTTCGCACCTAAGCCAGCTCCGTTTCGAACGAGCAACTCTGCTAAATATCCCCCTATTGTACCGCACCCAATTAGAGCAATGCTTTTTGAGCTTAATTCAAACTCCCTCTGTTGATTACGGCTTAATAAGGCGGATTTATCCGCTCTAGTAATTGATAACCGAGCGAACTTGGAGCAAAAACCTTTTCTAGACAAAATTCCGATCAGATTTTTGAAAGACGTTTGCTTCCTCTTTCTTCGGGTTTTCCGCGAACTAAACTGGCACTCAATACTATTTACATCTATCTCTAGATAAAGGGAAACCGGATCTTGCTTCTCAATATCAAGCACAACAATATTTCTTTTTGCTTTTGAGTTAGATAGGCATCGAACAAGATGATCTCTTGCGCTGAAATCAACTAGCTCAAGCCAAGATAGCACCTCTTTAAGATCTTGAGGCGGCCACTCTACACCGGATAACCGACTTGGACGAACCCAGACATAATGAGTTTTTATCGCGGGGCTCTCAGGACGAACCAACTCTAAGTCCCTTTGATTTAGCCAGCTTTGTAAGTACTGATTGGTCCGTAAGTCATGCTCTTTTTTGTCAACCTCTACGGTAATATACTCGCTTGACCGTAGCTTTTCTTTACCTGTCGCTCTTGCTAAAACGGATGTGTAAGTGGAGTGTCTTCGAAGTTCGCTGAGTGAATATAATTCGGCAGTGGAAGACCAGTAAGATACAAATTCATTATCAAGCTCCTCGTCTCCTTTGACTTCATTGTCCATAGCATTTACTGCAATATCCAATGTTGTCTTTATCTGAAGATCTACAGTTTTGTATAGTTCAACTAAGTTATTCGGATTCCAGTCAGCTTCCATTTGTTCGACGTAACACAGGTAGCCTTCATGAGATATATGAGGGATTAGCCGCCCTTGGAGAGCTAGCGGCATATCAATTACAAAGACAGTTGGAAGCTCAATATGCGGGTCACTCGCTTGTATCATTGCAACTTCAAACGCACCATACTTTGTATCGTGTCTTTTTATATAAACCCCACCTAAAATGAAGTATCTCTGTAAAAAGGACTCTTTTTTTAAACGGTTTATAGGTCTGTAACTATAACCAAGCTTAAGTAGAGCCTGATGAGTAATATTCACTATGCTTATCCACTCACCATTGAAGAACTGATTTGTGTAGAAGAGTTTGCTTTGGTTGGTTCCTGACTAAATGCAGGAGCGGCAGCCTTATGCTTAATAAGTTCTGGGTCAAAAACTCGCTCTCCGAAAACTAAAGACAACTTAGATAGAGCATCACTTTTTGATTCAGCTCTTTCTGCTTCTCGTAGTTGTTCGGGTAATAACCTCAACTTGCCAACAATGTCCCGTTCTCTATTAGTATGCTGACTTTCTGGCGGAAACAATGGTCTTTCATCAGTGCTATCTGGACTTTCAACCCCTTTAAGAAACTCTTGGTATAAGTTGTCAGCAACAACCTTCATTGTCTCTCCCATATCTTGAGCGTCAACAAAGTGTTGCTGCAAGACTTCAACCGTTGCAGCCATCAAACTGATGGATGAGGGACCACCTACTTGCCACTGTGCATCACGCCAAGCTTTCATATACCTACATACTTTTCGCAAATGTTTACCTATACGGCGACACTCGCCTTCAAACCAATCTTCAACAATCTTTGGGTCGCTATTCATCCACTTAGCGCTACCAGGTTCTCCATCTCTAAGAGCAAGGTTTACATTTTCAGAGTCTAACTTTTCATACTCGAGATCATCTGCCGAATCTTGTATAAAGCCATATGCTTCCGTCCCTACTGACTCATACATTCCGCGACGATTAAAAGCCTTAAGTACAGCGGCTTCTTTTTCCAAGAACTGTTCTTTTGGGATAGCATACATTGGAACATCAATGTGTGTACGTTCTTGAGGGATTTTTATACGGGCACAAGTTCGTTTGCTATCGAACTCCCAGCCAACATTTTCTTCAACTAATGACATAAGGGACGCGTCAACTAGCAGAGTTAAAAGTTGGTGACCAATCTTTGGCTCTGACTCAAAGAAAGTCATTGGAAGGTAGGTCCCATCATCAATATCCATTTCTTGGCCTGGGTGAAAAGGGCGGTTTAAAGTTCTGTATTTGAAGCTACCCTGAGTCCAAAATCTAGGCTTCAAGGCGGAAAGTTCCTTTAAAGTATCTTTGTCCATTTGACTCAACAAACTACTTGCTTCAGTGATTTGTTGATTAGTAAGATACCGAAGCTTTGTGTTTTGTAGACGTGAGTACAGATATTCACTTTTTTGGCTAAATGCTGCCTGATCTTTGGCGACAGCCCCAATCTCCTCAAAGACATTTGTAATACGCTTCCGGATAGTATTACGAAGATACAAGAGCTTTTCATCTTCTTCTTTACTGAGAAGAAGTTTACCCATTAAGCCATCTTTTCGATTAGTGTAGTAGTGGTGTAGATTCCAATTCATGCTAAAGATCCCTTTTCATTTGAGGTATCAGATGTCACTTTAGATTTAAATGGCTCTGCCGGTCTAGAAAAGATCAGCTTCAGTCGCTTATCTTTTGCAAACTCTTCATTTGCCAACTGCTTGCCTCTAGAAGCTAGGTTGTCTAGTGCTTCAATACTAGAGTTATCAAGTGTAATATCTCCTGCAGCTTCATTTGGGACCCTACTATCTAAGTTAATATAGTTGCCGACGGCACCATGTACACTCAACTCCCTTTCTAGCATAAACTGATGTAAAATTTGATTAGCAGTCATAGTGGTGAGAACTAATCGCTCTCCTAATCCCCACATTCCTACGTAGCCCTTTTTAGCACTCAATATCTTCGGACTAAGTGCATACTCTTCCCCCATAGTCCCAACATTCAGAACATGAATATCTGAGTATGAAGCATCTGGAAAATCAGTTTTCATATCACCAAAAATCTCATGCAAACCTACAAAGCTAGGATTGTTCGCTATTAATCCTCCATCAGCAAAGTATGCTTTAAGGTCATCGCAAAAATATGGTTCGAAATAAGTAGGTGCAGCAGATGTGGCTAGAGCAGCATCCACTAACTTCAAAGGCCCATCACGAGTGAAGTTTGGGCTATGGGGCGTCTTAAAAAACTGAGGACGACCCGTTGATAAGTTGACGGTAGGTATCATCACTCGCCTATTAAGATCGTTAAATGTTGTGTTTTCACCAATCATTTCAATAATGGCTTCTTTCAATGGTTCCGTTTTATAAGTGGCACCAAATGCTTTCTTGATTGTTTTCAGTGAATTATTGAACCATTTATACCGAGGGAATATCTTATCGCCCTTGCTATAAAAAACATCCTTTAGCTCTCGTGCAGATTTTCCCTCGGCTAATCCTAAAGCGAGAAGTCCTCCAATGGATGTACCTGTGATCAGATCAAAGTAGTCACCAATCTTAATCGTCTTCTCGTTTGAAGACTCTTCAAGGATCCGCTCTAATTCAGCTAACACGCTAATAGTAAACAGGCCTCGGACGCCCCCGCCATTGAGGCTTAAGACTCGGACTGCATTTGAGGGAAGGAGGTTGTCGCTCATTTTTTTTCCTTAAATTTGATGTTACTGGAGCGCTTGATAAATGCCATCTGCATTTATAGTATTAACTCCATATATTGACACCTAAACAGTGAGTAAACACAAGATATGGGCATAAAAGGTATTTTTCAATAGCTTGAAAAGGACAAAATGAACGATAATTCCAAAGAGGGAGCTTTCTTGTTAGCATCCGCTAACCCTTGGCCGTAGGAAATGCCTTTTGTTAATATATACAGTGAGCATATTTGTGCATTAATTATCTGAGAATAATTTTGTATTGAATTTATATCGGCGCAGACGGGCCTCATGGATCATCAGGCTTGGTTAGAATTGTATAGACACGATTGTGTGCTTTTCGATACCAAAAGTTATCCACACTGCTCTAATTTAGCAAATTCCCTAACACAAAAATGTCCAGAGATGTGCCAGAACTATCACTGCTGGCACACTTATGCCCCATTATGTGCCAGCGTCAATTGAGTCTGTTCCCTGTTGCTCTGCCTCATGACTGAGTTTTGCTAATACGTTTAACATGTCTACATAAGAAGGATACTTCGCTGAGTAACAATAAAAATTCAGTGACCTTGTTAATTGCTCAGTCGCCTATAGGGCAGCTATAATTTTCAGCTACTACTTAGTTGTTATTTGGTACTGGCTAACATTCAAGTAATGAATAATCTTATCAGCGACAGGAGTTCACAATGAAAGTTTATGGGCAAAAAACGATAGAGGTCGTTGTCGATCGCTATTGTGATATCTGTGGTGCTAGCGTGATGGTCGATTCAAATGGTGTTCAGTTACAAGAAGTTGGTGAACTGACTGCTAACTGGGGATTTGGGTCAAAAATGGACGGTATTAATCACCACCTTGATATGTGTGAAAGTTGTTTTCAAGTTGCATTATCTGCTCTAAAGGAGCATCGCCGAAGCATTGTAATGTTCGATGATGAGCAAGACCTTCCAGATGAAAAATTTGGTCAACAACCTGTTGGCTAAAATCAGACTCGCTTGTTAGTGAAACAAGCCGTTTCCTAATTGTGCAACAGCCTGTTGCACAAATCAGTCAAAATCAAAAATGCCCCAAAATGTGTTTAGAACGCAGTAAAATCTCATAAGAACAATTTGTTCAACAGCCTTTTGACTAAATTCAGGGCATGAAATTCAAGAATCAAACTGTTTCGCAATTGCGCAACAATGGCGTGGTATCTTAAACCTGATTTAAGCACTTAAGTGTTACACAGACTCTCATGATCTTGATTTACAGTATTCGGGGGAATTTCATTTTTCTAACGGTAACTTTTGAGTACGTCATAGAGGATTGCTTAAATGCCTGCTTAAGACGTTTGTTAGCCATCTTTATTTTACTGAGTATACGTTGTTCAATTACTTCTTTCACATCAATCTTTGGCGCATCTTCTGATTCAACTTTTTCCACTTTCAATTCCCAATAACCGATCCCGTATAGGACAAAATCATGCAGTTCTTCGTCCCAATATAAGCGTTTCTGTATGCAATTTAAGCATCTATCCATACAATAGGCAAAGTCACAGGTCATTTGGGGATCGATACGTCTGCTATTGAGATAAAACCTAACAAGGCAGCATGCTTTAGAATTCGCAACAACCAGACTCTTTCCTAAAACAGGAACGCAGTCGTTATAACTAGTCATACAGTGCCTTTGAAACTGTTCTCATCTTTTATTTTTGCGTAAAATATGCACATAAAGTAAAAGGAATGCCAAATGAAAAACAGATGGTTAGGTATGGCTTGCTTGCTTCCCTTATTGGTTGCGTGCAACAGCGAAAGTTCAGCAATTAAGGTGTCTAGCGAGACCGTCTCACAAAAGCAAATAGATACGATAACGTCGAATATCAATAAGCTCTACCCAGAAGCAACTCCAGAGCAAAAGCAGAAAGCGGCAGAAGTGGTGGTTCGAGCAATCGAGGATATGGTGTTCGTTGAAGGAGGAAGCTTCGATATGGGCGATTTCAAGATGGATTGTGATTTCCCAACGAAAACGGAAAACCGCTTAGATTGGTCTCCTGACGTGCAGTGTTTTAACTTTGCAACCAACCTCTCTGGAGCGCAATATTTACACAAAGTAACTCTAGATTCGTATTCGATTTCTAAATATGAAACCAGCTTTTTAGATATGGAATGGATGCGTCAGATAAATGGATTACCTGTAGCTGCGAATAAATGGGAAGGCTACGCACAACTTAAAGATATCGTCCAACGCGACACAGAAGAGTACTCTGAGTTAATGAAATGGCATTATAAAAACCACAAACCGGCTCAAACAAAAGCTTGGCAAGAGAGTAAAGACTATTGCCAGTGGCTTGGGAAAGTTTCGAATTTACCTTTTGATCTTCCCACAGAGGGGCAGTGGGAATATGCCGCACGAAGCGGTGGACAGCATTACTACTATGCGACCAATGATGGCTATCGTTCTCTTGCTGAAGGACAATATTTTGATCCAGACTCAGGTAAATATGTAGATATACTGCCTTCAGAAGTGAATAGCAGTGCGAGTAGTGAAGAGTATATTGGTCAATGGCCTGCAAATCCTTTGGGTATATATGGGATGAGTAATGGTATTCGGGAGTGGGTCAATGATTGGTACGCAAAAGAGTATTACCTAAACTCACCAGAGCACAACCCGAAAGGACCGGAAAATGGTGTTCAAAAGGTTGTTCGAGATGGTGGTGGGATCAAAACTTTTGGTCGCAAAGGACAAGCTATAGAGTCAGATACGTATAGCCCTCTAAGTAGTTTTCGCTGCTCTGTTCAACGGCCACAATCGCTTACAAATTAAAGCTAAACTGGCCCTTGAGGGCCAGTCATCCAGCTAGACGTAAGGGTAAGTGTTATGATCGTTGTTTAGCGAAGCATATTGCTGGTTTACTTGTGACCTCTTACGTGCGAAATCCGTGCTGCTGTATGGAGTAAAAGGAGTACATGCTACTTCAACAGATGAGTTTGTTTCTGCCAAGGTAGTTACCCAGAGATTAAATTGATTCTGCTGTTTTCCATCAAGTATGGCATTAATACGTTGAATGTTTTCAAAGAGAACTCGTTCACCGGCAGCTTTTTTTCCTTTTTCATTCATTCGTGCAAGAATTTCTTCAAACTTATGCCAACTGTAGGTACTTTCCTTGAGTAGTTTACAAATCGCTGCCTCTTGTTTCTCTTCCCAGTTGAATGTGAAAGTCCGAGTTAATGTATCTAGCATTCTGCCTATCGCTTCGGGAAGAAGTTGATCAAAAGGTACTCCACTACGTGCCGAATCGTTCAACACTCTGTCAGCTAACGTAATTGCCTCTGCTTCTAGATCAAGCCTTTCTTGCCTAGCAACCCTAATTTTTTCTATAGTTTCCCCGCCTTTAGCAATGGCCTTTTTTAATGCATCGTGTGGGGCGACAAAACCTTCAGCAAGGGCAAACGCAAAGTAAGTCGCATTCACTAAGTACTCATAAGCATCATCATTGATATTCTTTAGGTGTCGATAGTCTACGTACTGGAGTCCTTGCCAGATTACTTTCACTAAATTCCAGATTTCTTGAGCATTGATAGCAACCGCAAAACCGCCGCCACCGCCTGCCCCCCAAACCAACTTCGCAGATAGTTTTAAAAAAAATTGCCCCCCACGAAGGTAAAGCTCGAAATCTGCGTTATAACCACCACCAACGGAAACATTACCTTCGGTCTGAATTTCAGCCAAAGAGTTAAAGTTTGTGATTTTATCGTTTTCTGGTGCTTTCCATTGAACACCACCTGCAAACTCACCACTTAACTGGCCACCACCAAAAACACTGGCCTTGATGCCTATTTGACCGCCTCCTGCGTTGCCCATGCTCACATGAGGGTCAAACAATATCCCTACATCATCACCAGTTTCCGGTCTTCTGTTACTGATACCTGCTTTTGCTTGAGCAACTACGCCCACAAAACAACCCACTTTCATTTTGGCATTAAAGCGAAAACTGCCAAAGGAGTGTAAGGCTGGCTGACCATTCGCATCGGTGTAATTTAGGCATGGCGTATAACCCGCATCGCTAGGTAAGAAGACTTCTGCCGTAATGGCCGTTTCAAAAGCAGAAAAGCCCGCAGAAGCACCTACACCTAAATCTACGTTTCCTTTCGCATTACCGTGCTCATCCTTCTCAAATGGGTTTAACTCAGCATCGACAGCCGCTTGCATTCCCCAGCGACCAAGTTGCGCCTCAGAACTCACCGCAAACATTGTATTGCCTTCATCGTCGCGTAAGAGTGTATCCGTCGATTTCCATTCAGCAATTTTTCCACCGGGCGCCTGCCACTTCGCAAGGTTAGCTTTAATATCAGGAGCAAGCTTTTTCTGCTCAAGGTCGCTGGTGATATCGTCAGCGATAGCTTTACCAAATTCTTTGATATTTCCCGTACGTAATGCTCGGTTTGCGTTGTTGGTATTAGAGGTGTTTCGCCAACTATTACGAACGGTAGTTTCCTCTTGAAAGAATGCTTCTCGAACATAGGTGTAAACGCCACGATTAATCGAGTACAACTCTCTAACCCCAGTATTTGTTACAATGCCATCCAATGCTCTCTCTTTTACCGCCATTTTTTTAGCATCAACAGGCTTGCCAGAAGAGCTCTCTTTGGTTGGTGGGACTTTGGCCATCTTTTCCCACGTCGCAAGCTCTTTCTTAAGGTTTGGTACGACTGTCGCAGTCAAACGCTCTTTTAGCTCAATGGTTGAATCTTCGGAGCCAAACCAATTTGAGTATTCCTCAATGTAGCGGATACGCTTTTTCAACTCGGTTACTTTAGCGTTAGCCATTCGCTGGTTTTCTAAAGCTTTTTCTCTCTCAGCCTTTTCTTTTCGAGACTGTTCTGCTTTGACACTTGCTGGATTCTTACGGCTGGGATCTGGCAATATGCCTGCGTATATCAGGTCGGCGCATAGGGCTTCTCGCTTTTGCGTATGCTTTTCCAACTCAGCCCATGTTTCTTTGCCCGTTGGAGCTTGATGAACTAGGTCACTGTAGCATTGAAATAACTTCGTCGTTTCTTCGATTTCCTTATCAAGCTTTTCCACCGATTCTTTCGTTAGGCAATAGAATCGGTTCGCTGATTCACCCGTGGCAAAAATGATATCTTCAATTTCCTTTGGTTCACACAAAGGCGGCGCAACAATTGTCCCTTTCTCTTTTGGACACATTTTGGCGATTGGCTCTACCGGAAACTCGACAGGGATAGGCTCTTCCTCTTCCTGACTAGGAAGGATTAACGTATCGCCAACTTGGATTAAATCAGGATTTGGTTGGTACTTGGGGTTTAGTTCTAACAAGATGTTGAAGTTAACACTTTGCTCGATACCGATGCCAATAAGGGTGTCACCGGGTTTAATTACGTAGGTTTTGTTACTCATGAAACGCGTCCATTACCATTGCTGCGCAATGTTTTGCATTGTGCTCAGTTGTTCTTGCGAGAGTGTCCAAGGTTGAATTGACGTAGTAGCCTTATTAGCGTGGAATAAGTTAATACTTAGCCATTGTTTGCTATGCCAATGCAGAGATGAGAGTAAAGGAAACATTTGTCGTCGCTCCTCATCACTTAATGCTGCCATTAAAGGTACTAGAGTTCTGGGCTCATAAAATCGAAACAATGCTTCTCCTTGATTGCGCGATACAAAGAGACGCTGACGCAATGAGGTTGCGACCTCCGAAGAAGAGTAAGATGGCGAACTCCAAACCAAACAACCACAAGGGGTCTGGCTCATCTTAGCTACGCATGCCTGAAGAGCCTCTTCTGATGATCCGATAGAAACTAAGACAGGCCCCTCATTGAGGTGTGATAGACGAGTACCAGCCATCAACGGGATAACCTCGAATGACTCAAGATGCGCCTCCAATTTCTTTTTCCATTCAGGCCAAAGAAGAGGTTCGATAATCGCGTACGCTTGTTGATTCGTAATTAGGTTCGGTTGGGCATTACCTTGAATTCGCCAGTTTGGATTTAGCTGTGTATTTGACATGTTTTACCGCTCCCACAATCACACAGTTCTTGCATTAAGCCACCATCTTCAACAAACCCTTTATAAGCGGCCGGAGACATAACAGGTGGTGTTTTCTTCGCTATAGATAATCCTTTAGGACGCCTTGTAGAAACACTGCTGTTGCCGTTTGCCGCGCCGCCCGGATTGATATCTACTTTTCCACCCGTTGCGGTGACACTACTCGCACCATCAATCGTAATGGAGGTGCCGTTTAAATGGATGTTGCCGCTGCTCTTTAGCACTAAGCTGGATGCGCCAACGAGGAGCTTGATTTCATCCGCAGAGACCACCGCTGTTTCGCCATCAGAGCGGATAGAGGTGTTGCCGTTGACTTCGACACTGAGGTTATTGCCGATGCTATGTGTATCGTCAGCCCCCACATCAATAGAGCGCGATGCCATGATTACCGTGTTTTGGTCTTGCCCTACATCCAATGAATCGTCTTTACCAATCAAAGTTTGACGATTTTCGTCGATGTACAAGTCTCGGTTGTTAGCTATTTTCTCGGATTCGTTGGCGTTGTAAGTAACGTGAACATCTTCATCAACTTGCTCCATAAAGGTTTGCTTAGTGATGGAGGTTTTATGCCCATCAATGACTTCTTTACGGTCGCCTAAAATGTTGTTTTCTTGGTTGTTGCCGACTTTTAACTCTTCATCATTACCGATATCTCGGTAACGGTTATTGAGCACTTTGGTCTTCATGTCTTTTTGAGCACGGAAGTGAACCTCTTCTTGGTCACTCTCATCCTCAAAGTACATTTCGTTGTAACCTTCAGCCTTATGGCTTTGGGTTCTGAAAACGGTGCGCGTTTTGTTTTCTGGTAATGGGTATGGCGGCGTGTGTAGACCGTTGTACACCGCGCCCGTCACTAATGGGCGGTCTGGGTCGCCTTCTAGGAAGGTCACAATCACTTCATGTCCAATGCGAGGTAGATAGACTGCTCCCCAGTTTGGTGCTGCCATTGATTGACTAACACGCAACCAACATGAACTATGTTCATCACTTTGTGCGTAGCGATCCCAATGGAACTGAACTTTGATGCGGCCATATTCATCGGTGTAAATTTCTTCACCCGCAGGACCAACCACAACGGCAGTTTGAGGACCATCAACGACAGGTGACGCCATTTTAGGTGCTCGGAATGTTACGTTTCGTGGTAAGCAGACAAACTGATTGTGATAAGTCGTAGGCTCATCGCTCGATTCTTCTTCGTGTACACGAGGGTTAAAGCCTGTGTGCATCACCGTCAACATGAGATAATCACGGTTGATGTTGGAACGAGGATGTTGGCTGATATCGAAGCTGTAACCTGCGGTGAGACGCATGATATCGCTCGCGGCTTCAATCTGATGACTGTCCACCGTGTATTCGGACATCCACTCTGTTGCACGCTGCTGACCTAATTCTGGCGTTGTGTAACGACCAAGATAGTCGTAGCGCTGCAAATCAAAGTTTGGGCCTTCATCGGCGCTTGTACCTTGCGGAATTTTTGGCGTGAGATAGTTGTAATCGCCGTAACTCACTAACCCAGTACAAGTTCGATGGGTTTGCTCAAGGTCGAAAATATGCTCTCGGTCTGGCGTGCCCCCACCTTGAGTTTGATAAATCACTGGTCCTAGGTAAGAAGCATTGATAGGCGAACTGATAAGCTCTGGTATCGCATCATTGCTATCGACAATGACCATGGAATGTCCAGCGTCGCTATGTTCGAAATAGTACCAAAGCCCGTGCTCTGCCATTAATCGCTGAACAAAGTGCTGGTCATTCTCACGGTATTGAAGAACGTACTCTTTCGCTTCGTATTGCGCTGACAACTCAAAGCGGTAATCTCTCATGCCTGCATCATCAAAGACCTGACGAAGGATGTCCGGAGTGGTTTGCATTTGGAAAATACGACAGTCTTGGCGCTGAGTGAGAAACCAAAGGTGTGGAACCAAGGTAATATGATAGCGCGAGAAGCGGCGACCAGAGCCTAAGTAGCGGAGCTCAGAGATGCTGCCGTTAAACTGACGAGCCGTTCCCACCCCTTGACCAAACAGGCTCAGAACACCCATTTTTCGACTTAAGGCATCAAACGTGATGGTATCGTCATAGGACAATACCGTTAGATTCATTTCAAAGGGAGAAGAGACTGTTTCCGTGACCCGGAAGCTTTCGACTTTAAATGCACCGGAGAATCCAGAAACATCAAATGTGAAGTTTACATCATTAACCATACCATTCGGCTCTCATGACAACGAGGAAATGAGCGGAAAAGGGTTCACCGCCACATGCTAAATAGTCGAACTGTATCAAGCTCTATGATACTCATCACCGTGGTGATTTGACGGGAAAATTGAGCATTCACTAGTGCATTTGGTTGAGTAGGCAGCGAGATTGAATGTCCCAATCTAAAAGTTCACACTTTGCATAGTGATATGAGCGGATTTAGGGCGCCTCTATTAGTTCAGTTTTGTGACGTTGGTCGGAAAAATATTTGGAGTGACACGATCCTTTAAGGAAGTCGCTCTAGAAGAGGTAAAAATTGGAGGCTGTAACGAATTGTTTTATGGATTAATGCTCATCATGATTTGCCTACCCCCCAAACTATGATTGAATACATTTCAGTGCATATTCAAGGAAAGGTTAATGGCAAGGAAAAGTGATGGCATCGTCTGGCATTTGATGGATGCACCGTGGTGGTTAAGTGTGATTTTATCGATAGGTGTGTATGTCGCCCTTTCATACGTATTACCAGAGCTTGCTGCCAGCAGTAACAACTTTGTTTTTAATGCTGTCGCCCCAAATCTTTCCATGTTCGCACCGTATTTTGCGTTGTTGTTTTTCATTCCCCCGCCGATTGCTTTTTTTAAACAATTTCAGAGAAGGCAGAGGTATCGGGCGACCACCTCACATATTCGCTCGAAACAAGCAACCACGCCATTCCACCAATTAAGCTGGCTAGAGTTTGAATCCTATGTCGGCGAGTACTTTAAGCATCAAGGCTATACGGTGAAGCAGTCTTTTTCACAAAAGCCTGACGGCGGCATTGATATTTGGTTGACGAAAGATGGTGAATTGACCCTAGTGCAATGTAAACACTGGAAGGCTAAGAAAGTTGGCATTCAAGTACTTCGAGAAATGTACGGTGTCATGATAGAGCACCACGCAAGCAAAATGATTATCGTCACGTCAGGAGACTTTACATCGGAAGCCATTGCTTACGCACAAGATAAACGCCTGTGGTTGGTCAACGGCTCAGAGTTGGTTCATATAATTGAGGATGGACGGAGCTTTGAAAATAAACCACCAAAGCCAACGAGCGACGCGAAACCGGTACCGAAAGTGTGTCCAAACTGTCAGTCTATCCTTGTAAAACGAGTGGCGAAACGAGGAGTAAATACGGGGAAAGCATTCTATGGCTGCACTTCGTTTCCAACGTGTCGATACACGATTGATTATTCAAAGCCTAATTAGCGTGTTTTGCTGAAAAATAAAAATGGGATAAATGCAACCTGTGGGCGGCTTTTCACATCCTTGTACGTCCCTATAGCTGTACTCAATGCTCTCACTTTAACCCACAGCTCAAAAAGCCGCATCGCTAGTTTAAGAGGCTTCTAGAGCACCAACAAGTGGGGGTTGTCGTCATACTTTGAAGTTATAGCGAGCCTCCCAAAACAGGGATAGGCTACTGATAATTCGAGGGATAACGTTTGTTATCTTGGTTTGGCTATTTTGTTACTTTCGGTCGCTTGCCGCAATACTTGCCAAATGTCGGGTAGGCGGTGACCTAGCCTTTGTAACGTCATCACAATTTGAGACTGGTGATGCTCATCCGTTGGAGCGCCATGACCAAAGCGTAACTCTTTACAATGCTGAGCTTGTGCTAGATGGTCAAAATCAGCCGTCAACTCTAACAAGGCTTTTTCTACTTGCCGGTAGTTAAAGCAACCGGTCGACAAGGTTTGCGCGATGATGCTCAGCCCTAAGTGCATCGACATCATTTTTTTTAGCTCGCGCCGAATATCGGCACTATCATCAATGCGGTACTGCTCGTAGAAGGGTACTAAGTGCGGATATATGTGCGATGGCTTTAGATTTGACATTAGACGCTGGCGCACGACTAAGGACGAGGCATTAGGATGGCGCTCTAAAATATGTTCGATGCGACGCTGTAATTGTGCATCATTGAGTTTTCCCATCTCTTCCCAACGTTGAGCATTCAGATAGCATCATTTTGCCATATTGCGTCTCAAGCTTGATCAAGTATTTTGAGAGTTGTGTCGTATAATTAGGGCATTCATCGTCATAACACAGCAATACCATCATGCCTTGTAAACCTATTGATAATAAACTCTTTCTAGAACACCTCAATGCACTTCTTTCGCACACTCGCGACAGCCGGACAGCTACGCCGGATGTGTCTGCTCTTTTGCCATTTGTTCGAGACGTTGTGCTTGAGGAAGTCGTCATACATTGTCGAGGCAATCAAGCGAAAGCTTCAAGAATACTAGGATTGAATCGAGGTACGCTACGCACCCACATGAGTCGAATAAACAAACAAAACGTAACTATGGCGCACAATGACAGCGTTTGAGTACCTCTTCTAACCGCAGGACTAAGCCACTCTTTGATTTCGAATTGGAATGCTTTATTAGGCAAACGGTACAGCTATTTTTCGCTCTCTCAGATACGACAAAGCCACAAGCAGGACCTGTGGCTTTGTATAACAGCGACAGAATGTTTTTCATTCAATTTGAAGAGGGAACGCATTCTGTGTGCAGCGCTGGGTGTTTTATCACCACAATAGGGAGGGAAGACACCTAAGCTTATCGGATGTCCTCGGTGGGCTACTTTGCAGTTATGCCAAGCTCAAATCGAAACTATTACTTCTGGCCAGACAGTAAATAGTAACTCAAAGAATAAGCAGGAATACCCGAGGCTCTCAAGCATAGTCTAAAATTGAGCGTTGAAAATCGCAAGCTTACTATGGTACCAAAACGAAGAAAATGGACTTTGTTTTCCTTGAAAGTGTCCTGAAATGTGCTTTTAGTAGCAAGCCGACATAGGGGTAGTTTGTCCAACAGGCTGTTGGACAATTTCTCGTACCTAATTATGCAAGAGGCTCTTGCATAATTGCGAAACAAGTTATTTCGTAAAACGCTTACTCGTCACATCGTTTTGGCAGTAGGACTAACATGGGCATTGTTAATCAATCAACTACCGAGTATTCCTCGGCAGTTGGATTCGGGAACTGTTGCAAAATGTGCAATAGTTGCCTGAGAGGTGAGAAACTTCAGTTGTTGCAAAATCAGCAACAACTGTCACTGCTCCAATTGTGCAGCAGCCTGTTGCACAAATTAGCCTTAATCAAAAATGCCCCTTTTCGTGCTGGCAACTAGGAAGGGATCCTTCTCGGTTGCTTTCCAGCTCTAAGAAACACTTAGTCATTGCGTCCTCGATAGCTGTAACGAGCCTATGCCCCAAACTTTGTTAGAACTAATAGACACTTCAAAGTAGCGACATGCACTTTGAATAACGTAATCTAATGCAAAATGAATGGCTGATTGGACTAACATGTTTAACCCAATCAGGAATGAGCAAGTAATAGAAATAGTGCTGGCCTTTGTGGTTATGCTTCTCTCATGAAAGCCAGCACTTTCGCGGATTAATTCACTTCTGAAAGTTTAAGAGCGGGACTTTTTTTCTGATTTAGTAAGATACTAATCAACGCTAATACCGTAAATGCTAAGCTTGATAGGAATAGATTTTCTACACCGAACTGAGCGATAAACCATCCAGCTACGATAGAGCCAATGGTGATCCCAAAGTTTGAAAAAGAGATGTAAAGACTATTCGCAAAAACTTTCGCATCACCGGCGTTATCCATCACCCATGTTTGACTCACAACCAAGCCAGCAGAGTGTACTGCACCCCAAAATGCGACCATGGCTACCATAAATGAGAATGAGAAACCCATGAAGTATACGGTAACAAAGATAAGCCCAAGTATGACAGGGTAAAGCATCACGGTCTTTTTCATGTTTTTGCCAAGTAGCTTGCCAAAGATGAAGTTACCAAAGATACCAAATACACCGAACACCATCAGCATGGCACTAATCCACGTGCCGTTCATATTCGTTACTGTGCTTAAGTATTGAGTAATAAAGCTGTACGAAGAAAACATCGCTGCAAATACGAATATTACAGTCGATAAAGACAGCCACATGGACTTGCTACGTAAAATAGTCACTTGAGAGCCGAATGACATTTTTTCCTTTACAGGCGCGCTTTCCATCAAGAACATCACACTCACTAACGCAATGGCACAAGCAGTTAAGCCAAAGTAAAAGGCATAAGCGAGAGAATACTGTTCAGCTAGAAAAGCACTAATCGGAATACCGAAGACCAAACCTACCGCTACCCCACCGAATACTTTTGCTGCGGCGTTGCTTTGTTCTTCAACTGGAACCATAGAAGTGGCTGCTACTAATGCAACGGAAAAGAATACAGCATGCATCAAGGCTGGCAGAATTCGAAATATCATCATGGTTGTGTAATCTTGCGTTATGGCGTACACAAGGTTCGAGAGTACGAATAAGGAAAGTATGCCAATTAAGACGTATTTTCTATTCCACCCTGACATCAATAATGTAATAAATGGACCACTCACCGCCACGACGACAGCGTAAACACTGACTAACAGGCCTGCTTCTTGTACGTCAATATTAAAGTCTTTCATGGCTTGTGGAAGGAGACCGATAATGCCCAGCTCTGTCGTGATAACGCCAAAAACGGCTAAAGATAGAGCAAAGATAAACAAGCTTTGTTTTTTCATTGTTTCAACTCAAATGATTATTAACGTATGGAATATATGTACCGTTAACATTGGTTGTTGTTAGAACACTCAATCCATGCTTTGGATAGGTGACGCAAAAATGTTGTTTTTCGTCCAATAAAAATGCCGTTATCAATACAATTGAATTCGGCAAATTATCGGAATTCGCATTTTCAAAGGAGGAATAGCTTTTATTTATCCCGATGACATGCGCTTAGAACCGTGTTGTACGAAACTTGCAAGTGACGACTGGTTGCTCGCTTTCCATGATTTTGTGCGGTCATTTCAATAATTCTGCTCCTAATGCCTGGTTTGCAGGCTTCGTAACAATAATTCACTTGAAACGTGCGACAGCAACTCAGGCAGCGATACCTTTGGTGACCTTTAGGGCCATAGCCATGTTTTACCACGCTGTCACTCTTACAACAGAAGTGGCAATGGGGGTTATTCGTCGTCACATCGAACCTCAAAGTCTCAGTGAGAGATACCGAGAATCTTTTGAATGTAATTATCAAGTTGGATTGCATGATAGGGGATAACCCATGCCGAATTGAGTCCCTTAAATTATTAATACATATTCCCACTAGGACTTAATGTGTTTTTTTGCAGCGTTAGATTGAACATCAAGCTCAGAAGAAAGAAAAACAAGTGTCTGTTTTTAAATGATTTATTCTCTGGTCTCTTTCGATAAATAGAAAGTGTGATGAATGCACACAATTTAGCCGTTACGTTGATTTACTAAAAAACACCTAGTTGACGACTCGAACATGCCATGACACATTTTGCGCCCTGCTTCGGTATGCCATTTAATGTGAGGGCATATCGGTATAACACGTTATGAGATGATTTAACCTTATGAAAAAATGGAAGAAAACACTTTTAGCCACATCGGGTATTTTACTTTCCTCAATGGCTTTTGCGGGTAATGGGCAGAGTCAAGCGAACAGTGAGTTTCCAATCCCTTCTGGCTTTGAAAGTAGCTTTAAAGACGTGAATGGTGTAAAGCTTCACTACGTAGTTGGAGGTGAAGGACCTTTATTATTAATGGTTCATGGTTTTGCTCAGTCATGGTACGAGTGGCACCAATTAATGCCTAAATTAGCTGAAGAGTATCAAGTTGTAGCCATGGACCTGCCAGGGTTGGGGTTGTCTGAGCCGCTCAACTCCTCTTATACAGGACAAGACGTATCACCTTATATCCATTCTTTAGCTAAAACCTTTAGTCCGGAAGAGAAATTTAATGTTATCGCTCATGACATTGGCGGTTGGGTGACCTACCCAATGCTGGCTCAGCATCAGAATGATATTGATAAGGTCGCTTTATTAGAGACCATCGTACCAAGCGACCTCATCTATACGTTCCCAGCCTATACACCTCAGGGAGAGTCGACCGCGTGGCACTTTAGTTTTTTCTCTGCTAAGAATGAATTAGCTGAATCACTTATCTCCGGTAATGAAGATAAGTTTTTTAAACATTTCATTCTTGAGCATGCAGAAAACAAGAATGCATTTTCAGAAGAACTCTTCGGTATGTATGCTGACTCTTATAAAAAGCCTCAAACGTTACATGCCGCTTTTGAATATTACAGAGCGCTCCCAGAGTCTGTGATTCAAAATGACAATCTATCAGAGAATAACTTGTTGAAAATGCCGATTTTGGCAATATCAGGTAACGGTCAAGGCAGTTTAGGTAAAACTCAAATTAATCAAATGAAAGAGTATGCCAACGACGTTCAAGGTCATGTGTTGGAGTCATGTGGCCACTGGTTGATGGAGGAGTGCCCCGTCCAGGTTGAAAGTATTGTTACTGACTTTTTTGACAAAAAATAATTTACAAAACTGAGCTGAGTTTTGTTTCTATTGCGGTCTTCATTGCTGCTATAGACTGCCTATCATTGTTGTTAATACATACCCTAGAGTGAACGCTAGGGTATTTTTTCATTTGAGCGGTGATGAGCCTAAAGCGTTGGAGAGATTCAGAGAACAATGGCGATTGAGTTGATTCGTGCTCAGTCATATCGCGATACAACGAGCACGCATTATTCGCTGTCTAGTTCAGAATGTACCCAGCGAGAAAACGCTTGAAATTTTGCTCTCGTTTCCATGCCTTTAGGACAAACCAAATCGTAGCCCTTTCCTGATTCAATATGTGGAAATGGCGCGACTAACCTCCCCGCTTGGATTAAAGGCAGCGCAAATTCATATCGAGCGAGGAATACACCAAGCGATAATTCCGCTGCTTCCATCGCCAGTATGTTATCACTATAGAAATCACATCGCTTTTCGCAGTCGATGCCGACATTCATCTCATCTAACCAATACTGCCACGCACTCGTATCCCCTCTATGGATAAAATTAACGTCAGATAGAGCGCTCAACCCATTGTGAAGGTCATGCTCAGCGGCGTAATCAACACTGCACACAGGTGTTCTTTTCCCTGAAAACAGTCGCTCACTGTAATGGTTTGGATACCGCCCTTGGCTATAAAAAATCGCCACATCGTAAGGCTCAAATTGAAAATCAGATTGATTTTGTTTGGTTTGCAGCTTGATGCTTAGATTGGGGTATTGCTGACGAAGTGAAGGGAGTTTCGGGATCAGCCAAGCAGAGGCGAAATAAGGTGATGTCGCTATATGTAAGCTACCAGTCAGCTCTCCGGTTTGAATGTCAGAAAGGGTGGAAAATATGGACTCAAATGATGAGTTCAAAACACTCAGAACTCTTTGTCCCTCCGGCGTGAGCTCTAACTTTCGGGTTTTTCTAATGAATAGATTGAATTGAAGCTGCATTTCCAGTTTTTTAATTCGCTGGCTAACCCCACCTTGGGTCAGAAAGAGCTCTTCTGCTGCCTTGGTAAAACTCAAGTGGCGCGCTGCAACGCTAAAAGTATGAAGCAGAGAAAGCTGCTGTTGTTGATTGGTTATTGAGCCCATGCATTACTCTAGTTAATTCATTTAGAGGTATTGTTCGTTTGTCCGAAGCTGTGAGTCATTATAGATTAATTTGTGTAATGTCATATTACAAGGACGTTAATGGTGACTCAATCAAGAAGCGCAACGTTGTCGATGACGGAAAGCTCAATACGGGCATCGGAACTGATAGCGCTATTACGAGAATCGATAAGATATAACTTGGATGAGATACGATGAAACTTATATTAAATGCTGATGATTTTGGGCTGATGGAGTCGGTGAACTTGGGGATTGCGGATTGTTTTCGTGCCGGAACCGTAAAATCGACCACCATCATGATGAACCAACCTGGCGTCGCTCATGCGTCACAGCTCTATCAACATGGCCTTATTTCTGAAGTTGGACTGCATTTTACAGTGACATCTGGTCAACCCATTTCAGATCCTACATTGGTTCCAACACTGGTCGACGAGAATGGACATTTTTTTGATAGAAAAACCCTATTTAATAAATCAGATGTCTCCTCTAACGAAGTGGCGAGAGAGCTAAAAGCGCAATATCAAGCCGCTATGGACGCAGGCTTTAATATTAATCATATCGATAGCCACCATTTTGCAGGCGCCTATCGCCCTCTTAAAATAGGTTTTACACAAGCAGCCAATGAAATAGGCCTCCCCGTCAGGCGTATTGATAGCTTTATACGAGGTCAAAAATTGTTATCGGTCCCGACCCCAGATGCGTTTGATATGGGATTTCATGCCGAAGGCGCTAATATTGAGTACCTCAAAGCCATGTTGCTGGCTTATCAAGACAGCATGCCTAACAGCACGATTGAATTGATGTGTCACCCTGCCAGAACGCTTAATGAAGAGCTAGAGGACATCTCTAGCTATGCTCATGCTCGCGTTGAAGAGTGGAAGATTTTAACCAGCAATGAGTTTTCTCTCTGGCTAAGAAAAAATGGTATTGAATGCGTTGGCTTTGACGCGCTTCATGCTTAATTCAGCGAAGCAACCTACCTCCTCACAAGATAAACCATCAGCCTTGCTCGGTCGTTAAAATCATCGCTTGCGGTTCAATCAATCAACACAATAATAAAGGGTGACATTGTGGTAATTCCTACCGTACTTTCCCAAATCACTATCTATCCAGTCAAATCCATTGGCGGGCTTTCACTCTCTTCTTCGTGGACTGAAAAGCAAGGCCTTGCTTTTGATCGTCGCTTTATGCTGGCGCTGACTGGCGAAGCGGTTTCCGCCTTAGCTAAATACCCAACGATGGTGACGGCGCGTCAGTATCCCAATATGGTTCAAGTGAGTTCCAGTCTACTGCCTACTGGTATCATTTTTTCTTACCCTGGGATGGAGCCGCTAAAATTGCACTATTCTACGTTTAAAATGCAGGCGACAGATGCCAGTGTTTGGAGAGACCGTTTTTCCGCCTATACAACAACCGATGAAGCGAACGATTGGTTTAGCCAAGTGATAGGAAAGCGAGTTGAGTTACTGTTTACTGGCGAGCAATCTAACCGCATGAGAGAAAACCTTGGTCATAATGTGAGCTTTGCCGACGGTTTTCCTATCTTGCTTATTAGCTCTGGCTCATTAGCGGAGCTGAATAGACGCAGCAGCGAAGTCCACACCATGGAACAGTTTCGTACTAACCTCGTGGTGCAATCAGACGAACCTTTTATCGAAGACTCATGGAAGCGTATCAAGATAGGTGACGTCGAATTTGAAATTGTAGAGCCGTGTGAGCGGTGCATTTTAACGACACTTGATCTGGGAAATAGGGAGTTTAGGGCCAGTAAAGAGCCATTGACAACCTTTTCGCGCTTTAGAGCCAACGAGCAAGGCAAAATATTTTTCGGGCAAAACCTTGTAGCTAAAAACGAAGGGGTTATCTCCATCAATGATGCTATCGAAGTGCTTGAGTATAAGTCCAAGGAGTTTTATGAAGATCTCGACGCAAAAAAACAAGAGTTGATTTGCGTTGAAAGAGAACCTGTCGCAAGAAACTTCGAGACATTTTGGTTTGAGCCTAAAAATGGCTTGGTGCCTGAGTATAAAGCGGGACAACACCTCCCTATTGAGATCACGGTCAATGGCAAACTGACCAAACGAATGTATACGCTGTCATCTAGCCCCTCTCGGCCAGAGCGTTTGTCGATTTCAGTGAAGCGAGTCAATGGTGGTGAAGTCTCCAACTGGTTATTCAACCACTTACAAGTTGGCAATACTATCATTGCGGATCAACCCAAAGGCACATTCCATATTACTAAAGGCTCGAATGATCCGCTGTTGCTGCTTTCTGCCGGTAGCGGTGTGACACCCATGATATCCATACTTCGGTACTTGACTGACCAACGAGACACTCGTGATATTGCGTTTTATCATCAATGTTTGACGGAAGCAGATATTCCATTCATGGAAGAGCTCGTTATGCTAGAAAAGCAACACGCCAATGTGACTGTGACTATAGCCCTTAGCGAGCCATCAACTGGTTGGATAGGCGAAAAGGGGCATTTTAGTCGTACTCATTTAAATCAAATTTCAGAGTTTCACAAGCGTCAAGTTTTTGTATGTGGTCCTAGTGGTTTCATGGAAAGTACAAAGCGCTTAATGATAGACAGCGGGCTGCCTGAAGAACAGTACCATCAAGAGACGTTTGGCGTTGCAAGAGTGGCGGACGGGAACGAGAAAAGGGTTCAAATTAACCTTGATGGTGTCGTGTTTGAGGGAAGCAACCAGCGCACCGTTCTGGAGCAAGCTGAAGCAGCAGGGCTTTCTATTTCGAATAACTGCAGAGCTGGTTTCTGCGGCGCCTGCAAAGTCACGGTGAAATCAGGAGAGGTTTACCAGCCCGATGCGCCTGGAATTGAAGACAGTGACAAGGAGAAAGGAATGGCACTAGCTTGCTGCGCGGTACCTAAGACAAATGTAAATATTGTTAGCTAGTATGTAGGTTTTATGATGATTGAGGCCACCATCAAACTTTGATAGTGGCCTCAATATCGTTGGACTATCTAAAACACAATAACACCCAAATGACCTGCAATGTCATGCTTCGATTAGTCAACATTACAAAGAAGCCTCAAAAATATCTGGATGACGGCTCGATAATGCAATGATTTCATCTATGATGACTCTTATTTTAGGCAGAATGTAAGGTGTTTTTAGCCAAACAATACTGATGGGTGCTCCTTCGCCATTGAGTTTCTCTAATACAGGGCATAATTGTCCATCATCAAGGTATTGCTTCACTAACCATACTGGTAGTTGAGCTAAACCAGCACCAGATAAAGCCGATTGTAAAATGCCTTCACAGTCGGCTATCTCATGACGTGCTGAAATATCGACTGATTCGGTTGCCCCCTTCGCATTTTTCAGTAGCCAGCTATGCCTTTGTCCTATAGGCCAGCCGACGATGCAATCATGTTGGGCTAGATCTTCTTTTTTGGTAATCGGCCCTCGAGTTGCTAAATAAGAGGGAGAGGCACATATCACCCTTTTTTGCTCCCCAATTTTACGTGCAACAATATCGCCCGAGTTTTCTAAGTGCCCAACGCGGATCGCAAGATCAATCCCGTCACTGACTAAATCCGTAGGACGGTCATTAAAGGTAATAGATAGATCTAATTGCTCGAACTTGGACGTTAATTCTAGCAACTTGGGTAGGATTGCTCTTCTACCGAGAACTGCGGGTAAATCAATACGCACACGCCCTGATGGCAATAACTGTTGATTGCTTAAGCGCTTCTCTGCTTCCTCTAAAATAGTCATCGCTTTAAGGCAGTCGGCTAAATAGGAATCCCCATCATTGGTCAACGCGATGCGTCGAGTTGTTCGATGAAGGAGTTTGGTGCCTAGCTGCTTTTCTAGTCGAGCAACGCTTTTACTTAAAGCTGAACCGGTCATCCCAAGCGCTTGGGCCGCAAGGGTAAAACTCCCCAACTGCGCAACGGTGACAAAGTGACGAACTTCCACAAACTGGCTTTTTAACATCAATTGATTCCCTGTAGGACTTTATGTTTGTCATTATATGGACTTAATAAGCAGATGTGAATCGATTATTCTGCGTACATCAACGAGATGATTACATCGACTTTTCAATAAAGGTAAACATGATGAATAACTTCAATAGATTCAAAGGTAAGGTCGCTTTTATCCAAGGTGGCAGTCGCGGTATTGGTGCCGCCATTGTTGAAAGATTGGCATTGGAGGGAGCGTCTGTTGCTTTTACATTTGTGTCATCCCACGGAAAAGCTAAAGCGCTTGCGGAGAGCTTAACTTCACAAAGTGGCAAAGTCATCGCAATAAAGGCGGATAGCACTAAACCTGAAGATATCAGAAATGCAATCAGCGAAACCATAGAACAACTTGGTCAAATTGATATTGTCATCAACAATTCAGGTACGCTGATCTGGGACAGTATTGAAAATTTGACGATGGATGATTGGGACAAGACCATCAATACCAACGTACGAAGTGTGTTTGTGGCGATTCATGAAGCCGCGAAGCACATGAATAATAATGGCAGAATAATCAATATCAGTAGTACGAACGCTCAGCGCATTCCTTTTGCTGGCGGTTCTATCTATGGAATGAGCAAGTCTGCACTAACCGGATTGGCCAAAGGTCTCTCTCGCGATTTAGGCCCTAGAGGCATTACCGTCAACAACATTTTACCAGGTCCGGTAGATACCGACTTAAACCCAGACAATGGTGATACTTCAGAGCCTGTAAAAGCTATTGGTGCACTTGGTCGTTATGGTCAAGTAGAGGAGATTGCGAGCTTAGTAGCATTCGTCGCTAGCTCAGAAGCGGGTTACATCACTGGTGCTGACTTGATGATCGACGGTGGCTTTTCCTCTTAATCGAAATACACGGTCGAGTCACTCACGATTGATCAACCCAACCTCAAGCAATCATCACTTCATGATGAGCAAAGAGAGATACGATGATTGGCCTACATCCAAGGTCAATCATTCAGCACCTATCAGTTTTGAACAGTTTTGCACGCTTGCTAATGACATCCAGTTATTACCACATAAACATCCGATGTTAAATATCGAGCTCCCCAATAAAACAGATAGCGTATTAAAAAATTAGCGTTATTAAAACGAATGCTTAGTCTTATTCCATTTCTAAACAGAGAGGTAAATTACTTCTATGGACGACCCCTTTAGGTGCCGTTTTATCTCATTGTCTTCTTGTATTAAGGAGATAAGCACATGCTAGAGCTCTTTCTACAACCTGAACTCTGGGTTGTATTTGCAACCTTATTGATCCTTGAAATTGTTTTGGGTGTCGATAATGTCGTCTTCATTTCTGTTCTATGTGAACGACTCCCAGCACAGCAACGCAAAGTTGCACGTAATTTAGGTATTGCTCTGGCGGTGTTAACGCGAATAGGTCTTGTGTTTTCTATTTCGTGGGTGATGTCTCTGACTAATCCTTTGCTGAGCTTCGCCCATACAACGTTCACCGGACGAGATATTATTATGATATTGGGTGGTGTTTTTTTGTTGGCTAAAAGTGCGAAAGAACTTTGGTCATGGTTAAGACATACACCATCGTCATATTCGACTCGAGCTAGGACTGGACTCGCCGTCGTGCTTCTCCAGATTGTAGCGATAGATGCCGTTTTTTCTATGGATTCAGTCATAACCGCCGTTGGTTTAACATCTGAAGTGCCAGTTATGATAGCTGCTATTTTGACATCCGCGATTTTTATGATTTTAACGGCGGAAAAAATCAACGACTTAGTTACTCGTTATCCTGGATTTAAAACATTGGCTTTACTGTTTTTGGTTTTATTGGGCGGACTACTAATTACGGAAGGTTTAGCCATTCATATCAATAAAGGCTATGTGTACTTTGCTATGGTTTTCGGACTAACGCTTGAGTTATGTCATATACAAATAAAAAACAAACAGAAGCGAACCTTAACCATCCAACAAATCAAAGAATTTCAGAAAAAGCGAATCGGGTTACGTTTTAACTAGATACGTCTCATGTACAAGGAGCCTGTAGGCTCTGATGATTCGTAATGTACAAACCTAGCCTACACGATCAGCACTAGGCAAAGCGGCTTTCTATACACAAGGGGTATTCATTAATTGCTAATTTAGGAAGGGTGAGAACTCGTTTTTCCCATAGGCGTTTCAGCTAACCCATCCCCTATAAAATTTGATTGCCAAACTTCATGTTGACCACAAACACTGAGAGGAGGTCATCATGAGAAAGTCATCTTCTGGAAAATGCAGTGGCATCAAAAGGCCATTTAAGCTTGAAGAGATCTGGCGGATCAGAACTAGGCTGGAGATTGAAAACGATTTGATGCAGCTCGCGTTACTGAACCTAGCTATAGATAGCAAGTTAAGAGCGAGTGATTTGCTAAAGTTACACGTTTACGATGTTTCTTCGCAAGGAGTTATCTATGACAGGGTTCAGTGCACCCAGCAAAAAACGGGCACCGATGTCCACTATGAGATTACACCAAGAACACAGCAAAGTATTAGCCGATGGATTTTTGCAGCATCCCTAGAGGCAAGCAGTTTTCTATTTCCGAGTAGCCGCCGCTCTGGGCAACCTATCAGCTACTCATTCTATCGAGCAATTATCAGGAGCTGGGCTGTAAAGCTTGGATTGAATGCTGACTATTACGGTACTCACTCCATGCGTCGCACCAAAGCCACTTTAATCTATGCCAGAACGAAAAACATCAGGGCTGTACAGCTCTTACTTGGACACTCGAAGCTTGATAACACAATTCGATACCTTGGCGTTGAGCTAGAGGACGCTCTGAGGTTGTCTGAGAAAACAGACTGCTGACAGATAGAAGCTGCTACAGGCTTTTCTCCTGAAAAGCCTGTGCCCCAAAGTGTTTTAGGAACCATGTTATTAACCCATCCACTGAATAGCCACAAAATCATTATATAGATGCTAAATCTACTACTTTCTTATCGCTGCTATCGATTCAGCATCTATGCTTTGAAATTACTATTGTTAGTCTTTAACTATTAACGCTGATTCATCTGAGCTTGTACAGAAGTTGCTCCTAACATCGTAATTCGATAAGGCTTTCCACCTTTTGAGCTGATCAATCTCTTACTTTTCAGCTTTTTAAAGACTTCCATATTGCAATTAGATAAACCATAACCCTCACGGGTGAAGCAAGTGATCTCAACTAATTTTTTATTCTCATTTCGGTAGCAACGAATTTCTCCGCCCAATGCCAGCGTATGAAGTACACGTTGTTCTTGTTTCGATATGTTCAAAGGATCTCTCCACTTATATTTAAAAATTGTTCCTTATGGTTAGTTTGAATTTGTGCTTGTCGAACTCTGCGCCAAACACGCGTTTATACAATGCTAAATTGTGTTTTATTCAAAAATTACCTTGTTATTTATTTTTAATTTCATAACTACAAGTCGATCGTGGCGATACTCAATCGTATACAGATCGCTTGCGGTATGAGCTGAACCTCATACCTAAATCACTAGGTTTTAGGTATGAGGGGGTTCCATATTAATTACACTTGCTCACTTGGATGTCCCCACATCACTGGTTCAGCGTAAGGACCTTTCAGAGTTGAAGTCGATTCGCCAATACCATCTAGTGCGCCTTGTGTTAGTTCTCTTGCAAACCAACACTCTAAAGGTGCTTGAGTTTTTACTGGTGGCAACACATTGTGAGGCGTGTTGTAGCGGTTTCCATAATGGAACGGTTCACCCATAACAAAGATCACGTCAGCGTCCAATTCCTTTTCTGCTTCTTCCATCAATCGTGTTGCGTAGCCTTTCCCTTGGTAGTCAGGCAATACTGCAAGTGGTGCTAGTACATAGCATTTAAGATGCGGTGCCTTATCAATCGTGATTGGTGTATAGCAGGCGTGAGCTACTCCCTCATACACAATCGAGTAACTACCGTCTGCAATAAGGTTATCAGCAAACTCTGCATATAACTTTGCATGTCTTTCATCGTATAGACCACCTGCTTTAGCGAATGCCTCATATTGAATTTGATATGGTGTTTTCATTTTTTTCCGCCTCTTAGTTCAAATACCGACTGGTTGGTATGTTGGTTTTTGTTAAAAAAATCACGCAGTCAGACGTGATTTCTAGATGCTTAACGACAGTACTTTTTAATGAACTCGAACTTTATTGATTCAATAGGAAAGTCGTCATTTAATAAGTAGTTCATAGCTATACCGTCAATCTCAGCAATAAACATCTTTGTAATTATCGAAGGGTTGTCGTGTCCTAAAGTACGAAACACCTCTTCTGTAGTGGTTTGCAACCCCTGATATCGTTCTTTGATTAAATCAGCAACGATAGCTCGTGTTACAGGGTGAACCATCACATTAAAGTTGAACTGGTACATCTGCCTATGTTCTGGAATCGTCATTCCGTCAAAGATGGACTCAATCAACGAGGGTAGCAAAAGCTCTTCACTTTCAATGTGTTCATCTTTCTTATCAGCTTCTTCAATAAGCTCAGTTATATGTATAAATACAGCTCTTAGAATTTCATCTTTATTTTTAAAATGATGAAATACCGTACCCTTTGAAACTTCCGCTACTTCACAGATAAGAGAGATAGGTGTCTTCTCAAATCCTTGTTCAGCAAACAACTGAGTTGCTGCTTCAATCACTCTTTGCTTTCTACTCATTTAATCACCAAAACCGACCAGTTGGTATGTAGTGTATTGGCTGTTTTAACAAGTGTCAAATGAATAGATAAATTTTCCTATTTTGAATATCGGATCTCAGAGTTACTCAAACACGTTTCTGTCCAAAACCTTTCTAACCTAAGAGTCAGGATACATATATCTTGTTATAAATTGACCTATTTGGGGTAATGTTAAAGTGGGTACGATACTGATAGCAATTCACTCAATTGCTTAAAATCATGATTTCGTAATCGGACTTTGAAAAATGAGCATTTCGATAAGCTCTAACAGCCGTACAGTTGTCTTTGTGAACATATAGGCGCAGCTCTAAGCCTTTTTGTACTTTCATTTCATGTTTTAACGCATCCAAAAGCAATGACATACGACCCTTGCCTCGCTGTGATTTGGATAAGAACATGCTTTGAATCCACCAGTAATAACCAGCGTTCCAGTCGCTCCATTCCCGAACCGCAGAGACACTCCCTACGGGAGTATCGTTCTCATCAACTAAAACCCAATAGGTAGCAATTGAAGGGTCACGCAGCGCAACCAGAATGCCCTTTTCAAGTGTTTCTGGGATCTTAATACTCCCCTCAGCCTCTCTTGCTTCTTCAGAAGTGAAGTTAACAAGGTAGGGTAAGTCATCTAAAACGGCTTTTCTTACTTTCATCATAGCCCTCAAATTTATCAGTGGTTTCTAAAGGTTATCAAAGAATAATTGCTTAGAACATACACGGTATGTCCATTGTGACTAGGTGAGCATGGTAAGAGCGCCGCTTAGAAAATAGCGTTTAAGCATAGCCATCTAAATTCAGAAACGAAGGAATTTTCACGCCAATTA
Organism: Vibrio sp. D431a; assembly: GCF_030248655.1. Classification (NCBI taxonomy): domain Bacteria; kingdom Pseudomonadati; phylum Pseudomonadota; class Gammaproteobacteria; order Vibrionales; family Vibrionaceae; genus Vibrio; species Vibrio sp. D431a. Next base: position 66,062 of record NZ_JAHGAP010000027.1, read on the forward strand.
ACTACCAATAATATGGATTGTCGATAGCGGGTAAGCATGTTGGTTTTCCCTCAATGTTAGGGAGCGCTTTACTGACTAAAGATTGTGCAATCCAACCTTCAGGGTAGGACAAGTCTAGTGGAGCTTGAATTATGTCCTGACTGATTGGAGCGAATCCTGTTTTTGAGTAAAAGTTGATATCCCCGTAAGTAATGGCAACGGTGACGCCTTTTTCTTTCAGTGCCGCTAACCCGAATTTGATCAATCCTTGACCTACACCTTGCCCATGACACTCTGTTGCAACGGCCACGGGGGCTAAAAGGAATATGTTTTCACCATTAGGAAACGATAGGCGAGAGAAAATGATGCTACCGACAATGCGTTCACTTTCATCTTGAGCAATAAACACATAAAGATCCTCATCTTTGGTTGGTAAAGTGAGAAGGTCTTCCACGAGTTTCGCAATTAATGCACCTTCTTCTTTACCCTCTGAATCCGAAAATGTGTTATTGAACAGTGTAATGATTTCTTGAGCTTGTTCTTGTTTGTACAAAGCGTATTTCATATATCTATCTCTAGTTTGCAATTTTTAAAATAAAGTACTGATAGGTAAAATCTTTTGCAGCACTGCGCTCGTAAATCGAAATCTCTTTGTTAATGTCTAATAACACTTGGGACGCAGGCATAGCAGCTTGTAATTCCTCAACTCGGTCTTGCAGAGGTTGCCAGTAGTTTTGCCATGCATCGACGCCTAATGAGAAGTGTTCGATCACGTCGTAGCCATGCTTTTGGAACAGAGCGAGTCGTTTAGGTATCGATTGAATGTCTGGGTAGTCTGCCAGCCAATACTGTTTTGTCTCTTCGTCGGGAGAGTCAGTCAGCCACACCAAGTCACTCACCATCAAAACGCCATTATCTTTTAACAGCGGCTTCCATTGTTTTAGTGCGTTCTCCATTCCCATAATGTACACACAGCCTTCCGCCCAAATGGCATCAAAGCTCTTTGCCTGAAATGGCAGTTCCGTCATGGAGGCACAAACAGGAGAAATGCGCTCATGCAACTGTGCGTTTTGTATTTTTTTATCGAGCTGCTTAATGGCAACAGGCTCATTATCCACTGCTATTATGTGTGCGTTACTGTTGTCAGCTAGTAGTAACGTTGAGATGCCAGTGCCACAACCAATGTCTAAAATATCGGTCATTGTCTGAGGTGACATTAATGAAATCGCTTTTAAAGAGTCCTTGTGACTCCCTGGCCCCCATCTTTCTAATGTTGCATAGACCGTCATAAAGTCTTTCATGTAACTCTCGTGTTCGTTCATATCTTTTGATAGCCACTTCAATCTGAGCGCTTCTTTTTCACTGTAACCCTGCGTACATAACCAGTTGAAGTAAGCGCGAGGCGCACTTTGACTAAGAGAGTGGTGTAACTCTCTTTGCGGACGTTCCCCAAGTAATGCCAGTAGCAACTCGCGAGCGTGGATTTTTTTATCAATTTCATGGTTGAGTTGCGTCAGCCGATTTTCTAATAAGCTTCTACTTAACTTCGCGTCCAAGCATTGTTCGCACTCTTTCAATGAGAGTCCTGCGCTTTGAAGTTGCTGAATCAATAACAGTCGCTGCAAATCGTTTTCGCTGTAATAGCGATATCCATTGTCAAGACGCTGACCGTTAATCAGCCCTAACTTCTCGTAATAGAGTAAGGTGGTGCGAGAGATACCCACCTTCGTCGCCAGTTCAGAAATCAAATACATGTGCGATTTGACCCAGTGTTCTTAGTATTTGGATAGTATGAACTGTAGAGTAGTAGACAGGTCAAGTAGACTTGTTCGAATTTTTCACCAACAGTGGCAGAAGTGAGATGATGGTAGTGAGGACTGCGGATGATTTTGAGATATTAGTCGGTAGCTAGTAGCCAGTTTTCAATACCAGAACTTATTTATGAATAGCTAAATTAGCAAACACCCTAAAACAGAATTGTCCAATAGCGAGTTACTGTAACCACTGGTCGCCTGTGATGACAGGCTGCATGCACAAGGGACAGTCTGTACGACTACGTGGCTTCATTTTGTAATAGGAATATTGCTATCTTTTTGTTGCTGTAGGCGTTCTTGCCATATTAGCCCCTGTAGTTCTTGATTTGATTCACAAACCCAGTTTCGCCTTTAGATCTATAGGCATCATCTCAATTGAAAGGTTAAGCACCTCTGCTGTTTTGAGTGCCTTGAGGTCGTTGTATCTCTTCTCAATGCTTTGGTGCCTGACCACCAACTCTTCCTTTTTCTTTCTCCTAATCCCCGTGTTTTTTCGTTTTAATTGCTTTTTCTGTTGGGTTTGATGCCGCTTTAGAAGCTCATCATTAATATCATCGAAGAACACTCGAATATGAGGGCTGAAAGAGGATGTATTAAAAATACTTTGTGCTGATATGCCCACTTTTCTAGCCACCTGTGATTTCTTCAACTGGTAGAATTTCGGTGTTTTATTTGTTTCGACTTCACCAAAATTATCAATTGCCTTCTCTGCCTGTACCTTCAGTTCAAGAATCGCATGGTAAGTTTTATAAGTGGTATGGTCTTTATTATGAACCACCCATGATGCAGGGGCGCTCTGCTCAACCGTTGTATCATCACCCAACGCATCAAGGAAGTCATCGGAAATCAAATCATCCAGATCATTCGTAGCCATACAGTTTTGCCTCCGCTGCCATTTTTCGCTTAATGGAATCAACCGCGTCCTCTATCGCTGACAATATTATGTCTACGCTTTCCCCATTCTTACTATTACGAAGATCTTTGATCCGTTTCCAACTCGATGTTAAAGCAGGAAGATGAGATTCCAGTAAAAAGCCGATCCCATTTGGTTGCATTGCCTCTTTAACCATTGGTTGAACTGTTTGCCAAATTCCCCGGATATTCCCCTCCGAAATATAAGCATTCATACAATTTAGACAAAATTCGAGTTTTGCATCCTGTGGATTTAAGCTTCCCATTTGGGCGCACTTGGCACGGCTCTCGCCACCATCACGAGGAATACACGTAGCAAATCGACTCGGTTGAATATCAATGATCCTCCCAGCAATCGCCTCGCTTAATGCACGCCGTTCACTCTCAGTGAGCTCGTTCTCATCTCTAACCTGTGTTAAGTGGACAGCCTTTTTGACAAACTGGGCTATCCCGCCGATATACCGCTCACCAATGTGGTTTGATTCGATAATCAGCGTTTCAACAATGGTATTTAAATACCGTTGTTTTGCCGATGCCATCAGCCCCCGTGCGTCTTTGTCTCTCAAGTACGCCATGAAGAATGAATTGTCTAAATGAGCAAATTGGTGGCGAATTACTGCCCCTACATCACCCTGATAGCGCGTTAATACCGCTTCAGCCCAAATGTGACGAAAAGCATGAGCAGATGGATAGCGAACCTCCTTTAATATTTCAGAGGTTATATCCATAACTGTTTTTCTATCATTTAAGTCTATCGAGTTACTCATCAATAGCTTTTTAGTTTCATCAGAAAGATAATTATCTATTATTTGCTGATGTTCAATGTTATCGACTTCATTATCTTTCGTATATTGAATTAAAGAAGATTTAAAACGCTCTTGCGCTCTAGCTCCATTGAATGAGGAATTTGATAGACGAAGCCAATCTTTTTTCACCTCTTTGGCACAAGTTAATAAGTTCTCATAACGCGCGCTACCGACCTCATACATCAAAGATAATTTCCTAAGCTTTTCTTGTTCTGTGTTCGTTAACTGACAAATCTCTTTTTGAATTAATCTGTCTAACAAAACTACGTCATTAAAGGGTGAATAAGAATCTACAAACCCTTCCCAATTTGCGATAACTCTATTATTAATACAAACATCATAATTGTTTAACTTTTCTTTTTTAAAATTATTATTTGCAAACCTAAACAAGCAAGGTTTATTACTTGAACTCCCAAACACATCATTCAACTGTGCCGCAATTTGATAGCACTGCGATGTTATTTCTCGATTAATTTTAGTTGACCCACTCGTTTTAGGAACAAGCCATTTTAATTTAAAACGAAATGGTACATGAGCATTATCTAAAATATCTAGGTTAGGTTCTGTGCGTATAGCACTCAATGGAAATCCAAATTCTGATCTTCGATAACCAGTCCACGCAACCACTAAACTTGTCATTGCATATAGTGTAATGTCGAGTGCCGTTTTAAATTTGTCATACGTTTTATTCTCCGAATAGGGGATTTGCTCTATTGCCCACTTTTGAATATCTACTAAAAACTGAGTTTTTTCTAATTTCTTCTTGTCGATGATTAATTGCATTTTTTTATACAGATCTTCCACCAAAGTTTCATTCAGGGACTCACTTCCTAAGAAAGTCTTATCCAGTGACAATAAATAGCCTTGCCATACCTCATCTGGTGTCTTATGCCCATCCAACCCTAAATGCTTTTGTAACATCAGGACTCGAATTAATTCCATTGCATCGCTTCGAGTAGATAAACCTAGTTCGTAGACCAAAGCTTCAATATTACTATCTTTTAACGACATCACTGCTTCAAAATGCTTCAGATATTCATTAAACAGGATATTTTCAGCATTAACTTTAAGTGCTATATGATTGATACCTCTAGTATGAGAATTAGGCGCATAATCCTCGCCGCCAAACACAGAAGAAAGCATTACATTAAATAGACGATTATTCGTTTTTGATTCAAAACTTCCGATAGAGTACTTATTAATGCAATGTTCAAAGGTTTTTTTACACACTAAGACATAAAGAAAATTCTGCTGATAAACACCATTCAAGTAATCGACATAATATTGTCCAAGCTCTAAGCCAAGAAAGTTAAAGCTACCTCCTTTTTTGTACTCAGCTAGAGTAATGCTATACTGCGTTTGGCATACATCATCTAAGCTTTTTTCAACTATTTTAGGAGTGAGTTTAGGTTCAATCACCCCCACCACACCTAATGCTTTTAGTGAATTTCTTATTTTATGAAAAGACACTCGTCTGATAGAGGCACGATATGAAGGTGTTGATACACGATTCACTAAACCATGTTGGCTTATCGTTCGTCCCATGAATGATGTCCAGAAAGGTTCCATTAGTGATATATTTAGGATAGAAACATTATTCTCTTTAAAAAAGGCAAATAAATGAAGCATCATTTGGTAGGTCGGTTGGACATACGCAATATTAGATGGCGTCAACATTTCCAGACAGGCCAACTTCGCATATGCTTTACTGCTTAACAAATACTCACAATTATCTTTGATATAAGTTGCAATTGAACTTAAGCTATATACAGGTGAATCAAACCATGAAAAATCAATCGTTGTTATATTGCCATATTGTTTTCTTCTAAAACTCCAAACATCAGAGTAAAAATCACCTCTTTCATTTATAAAGAACGGATTCGCCTTTAATTTTAGATTTTTCTCATGCCAAAAATTATCAATTGGATAATTTAGTACACTTAATGTCATATAACCTCCAACTACATAGAATTAAAGACGCTAATCACTACACCATTCTTAATCATTAAATCAAATTGATCTCTACCCTTTCGTAGTGATGGTTTACTCATCTTTTTGAGCGTACCCTCGATCCATTCAACGGTTGGTATAACAGTCTTAAACAAAAAATCTGGATTATTCGCAAGTATCTTTTTGTAATTTTTTTTAAATTCATGGAGGTAGTTATACATCTTTAGAACTGTGATTGAGCTATCAACTACATAAATAGGAGATAAAGGTTCGCTTTCATTTTTATCATTCAATGAGAGAACTCCTACTTCATTCACTTTTCCTTTTTCCTGTCCAGTTATCATACGAAGTCTTGAGTTCATTTCTTCATGCCTATAAGAGATACTTTCTGTCACCGCCATAAATTCACTGTTAAACCGTTTTAATTGTTCTGCATCATCACGCTCAAAGCCCAAATTAAACACATTCTGAATTAAATCAAACATTACCTCACGAGTAATTCTTCCTGAGTTATTAATCCACGCTTCATTATCTTCAGTAAGGTAGTTAACTTTCTCTGTCTGGTTTGAATGAGAGTTACGGTTAATGAGGTACTCTAGAGTATAAGGATCGCTAAAGGCATGAACTGCGCTATTTTTTATTAATTGAAAACCAAACAAACTTGACTGACAAGGAGATTGTGATTGCCTTACCAATTTTTTTCTGTCTTCTAATGCCACTTTATTAGCGTTTTCAACACAATTATTAGTATGAATCCCATTCGATATCAGAGAGCAAAGTGTTAGGGGCATTAGACAAGGTATATTTTGCTTTGAGTGTACAGTTTTTAACACCATAGAAATACTACTTGATTGAAGCAGTAAATTTAAATTCCCTAAAAGTGAGTTAATACCATTACTTATAAAAAGCTCCACCTTAGTATAAAAAGGTAGGCTTTCTTCTTGTTGCCCCATTACAACCAATAATGCCTTTCCTTCTCGCGTTCGAGTTGAAAGGGAGCGTGTAGCGTGAAAAAGCTTTGACCTCCCTTTAAAGTATTCACATTCGATATGCGTCACTCGACCACCGACTTTCACTAACCTGAAGTCAGAATGAGTAAGTTTAGGTATATCTGTCGGCTGTACCGTTAACCCTGCCATTAACCACGCAAACATAACTTCTTCTATTTTTGTGACAGCTTTTGATACATCATTACGCAATAAATTTTTAACTACATCAATTGAGAAAAGAGTTCCATCTCTCATAGCGGTGAAATTATCTCTACAAGATTCAGAATTAACTTTGTTCGTGTAAAATTTTTTATTTAAAAATAAACTATCGCATTCAGTCTGACTCTTTAATACATTTAATAGATTGAAGTAGCTACTTTGACTAGATGCATTCGACAATAGTAAAACTCCTAGAGCGGATTGAAGAGTATATGATGGTTTATCTAGTCGATGATAAGCACACACAATTAAATAAACCACCTCCCCAATTAAACATTGCTTTTTACTCCGTGAAAGAGTTTTCAAATTCAAATCTAACAAAGGTGCTAACTGAGGTTCGATACTCTTGATCAATGTTTGAAGTTCATTTTTATACTCTTTAAGTTCAATAATCAAAGTTGCAGCTGTCAAGCTTAATGAATTGATGGCTAACTTCGGTGAAGCTAAAGCCGAATATAACTCACTCCCAATGCCAATATCTTCTCTTCTCAACCAGTCTAACGAACCGAAATAACTCGCTATGGATTTTTGTGATTTGTTTAAGTTAGGTGCAGGTTTCGTCTTTCTTAGTTCAATAAGAAATGTATAATCTTCGCTACTCAACTCTTTACTAAGAGCTTCCGATTCAATTGCATATCCAATAATACAATTGAGGGCTCTTAGTGGGCTATAACCACCATGATTATCAAGCTCATCCATACGATCAGATTCATAACGCTTTAAAATTTCGTAACGATTATTAATTTTGTAAGAGTTTAACCATGAAATGAAGGGTTTTACTGCTGATGAGAAAACATCTTTAGCTGTTACAGCTGCACTTTTATCAAAGAACACATAATTATAAACAGCAATCATTGCTTTATATATAATCACCTTATCAGACGTGTTAATATCATCGAATAATAGTATGTGCGAAGCATATTGTTCCGTTTTAGGCACTATTATTGAAGTAGCTGTAAAAGGTAATTCAAATGCAGTAACTGGTTGTTCTTTTTTAAAGTCATGCTTTAGTCGCTCTTCTATCTCAGAACTTGAAAGTGCTTTATCCATTAACCACCTCCATTAATAGAGCTTCTCGCTCTCCACAAGCATGAATGTAGATTTTCGTTGTTTGGTTAGCGTGCTTACCATCTACCTTATGGCCAAGACACCGAGCGGTTTCAATATAAACTCTTGATTCCGTTGTGATTGACTCGTAATTTTTTTTAGCAGTAACACATAAATCGTGGAAAATATCTGTTCCAAACGAATGCCTTAAATGATGGTAAACATTGCCCTCATCTAACGTTTGATAACCTGAATAAGCCTCTGGGTTTTCACTCATTACCTTTAACAGCTTCTTCAGTGTCTTAGAAAAAGTAGCACTTCCGTACCTTCTGCTAACCTCTTCTCCTTTCGTGTAATTGCTAGAGTTAGAAACAAGCAAATGATTCGACGCTGACTCTGGGCGCTCCGTATTGCAGTAACGCTCCATCAATTCTAGGTGAGTACGAGGAATATAGAGTGTTCGGGCAGAGCCGTATTTCGCATCCAAAGAAGAGAGGTGGTACTCAAACTCTTCCTTTTCAGGTGATTCTTTCAATTGCTTAAATAAGCTCTGTAAACCCAGACGGATTTTGCCGTCAGCTTTAAAATCAGCCAAATAAAACCCTCGGTTCTCAGAAGTCCTGCATCCTAACTCCCCACCATTTCGAAGAACAATTTCCTCTAGCAAACTGTCTGTATGTCGATAAAGGAGCTCCCTTGTCGCAGGAAGAAGGTATTTGACAATGAGATTAGACTTATTATTTCCTCTAGCTAATGCTCTGTATTCAGAGAAAATAAATATCTTTTTAAAGTTTGTATCGAAAAAGTAAGTCAACCAGTGGTAATAGCTACAAAGGGAAGTGATGGCTTTGTTCACAACGACTTCGCTTTTTTGCATTTCTACAATGAGGTATTCATTTATATATTCATTAATGAACTCGGCAGGAAGTGCGGTATGCCACGCAAGGGTAACTGAAGGGTGGTTATAATCTTCTATCCACTCTAAGAACAGGCCAAGTTGATGCCCACGTACATATTGAGCATCACCTCCAATCTCATCCTCTTTGAGTAAGAACTCGAAATCGCCTTTGCCTTCAATACGTTTTTTTTCATGAACAACCGAAAGACCAGTCACATAAGTGTATCGACAATATAAACAAGGTAGAAGAATAGGAACATCATTATCGTAAAGATAAATCCAATGACCATTATGTGATTTATCATGAATACGCTGCATACACTTTCAACCCCAAAATTGCAACCTTTTGGTTGAAGTGTAGTAGGCATTAATTCAATTACAACTTTCCCCAACAATTAACACCTGCTAGTTTAAAAACAATCCATATCGACATGAATAATTTTTCTAATTCGATCTGACATAGCCACCAAAGCACTGTTCAAAAAAACAGTATAAATCAAATCTACCTGAAGAGAAATGGGCGTGTTTAAGCGAACGTCAATCTCGAAGCATTACGTCCAATTGATCGACTAATTCGGCCCAATCTGCATCTTCTTCGATGGCTTGTTTTAGAAAGTTCGCCTGTGACATCGTCCAAAAGCTAGCTTCATGTAAAGGCGCAGAATCTCTTTTGTGTCGATGTTGATTAATAAAATCTTTCATTTCTTGAGGAGAGCTACCGAGGCCCAGTTGTTGAAATAGCTCAGCCATACCATGTTGATGCATTTCCATACTACTTTCTCCCTACGTTAGCTAAACATAATTATATAACTAAGACAGGAATAATGATGTGATGTTAACGGATGCGTGTCAAACATTTGAGTAGTTGTTCTACTTTTGGTTGACATGTGTTTTTTGATGGCGATAAGTTTAATTTTAGTTATCATTGATTTTAAACAATTAATTTTGGGGACTGCGCTTGAGTAATAAGATTCTGGTTGTTGAAGATAGTCGTGCATTTAAAAACTTTCTTTGCCAAACAATAAGCCAAGCTGGTTATGAGGTCATCGCAGCGGAAAGCTACGCGGAGGCAAAGAACTTGTTATCTTCAGCACAGGACCTCTTCTGTGCGGTTTTAGACTATTGTTTACCGGATGCTCAAGATGGCGAGATTATTGACCTCGTTTTGGAACATGGTCATCGTGTCATTGTTTTAACGGCTCGATTTCAAGAAGACACTCGCGAAAAGATGCTTGCAAAAGGTGTCCTCGACTATATTTTGAAAGACAGCATGGCGTCCGTTTCCTATCTATTACCACTCCTCAAGCGACTAACCAACAATCAACAACACAAATGTTTAGTCGTTGATGATTCACACACCGTAAGAAGACACATTGCCCAACTTTTGGAGCATCAATATATTCAGACGTTGGAAGCTGACAATGGGCAAAAAGCCCTAGAGCTTGTCGAGCAAAATCCAGATATCACTCTCGTTTTAACCGACCATGATATGCCCGTTAAAGATGGCATTACTATGGTGCGTGAATTACGTCGGAAGTGGGATAAAAATCAATTAGCCATTCTCGGCTTGTCGGGTAGTAACTCTAAGACCATGACGGCTAGGTTTCTAAAAGCAGGGGCCAATGACTTTTTATACAAGCCATTTAATCAAGAAGAATTTTTTTGCCGTATTCACCAACTGTTAGATATCAAAGACGCAACATCTGAACTGTTTAAAATGGCAAATCAAGATGCGCTAACGGGCTTATGGAACCGCCGCTTTCTGTTTGAGCAACCCCATGTAGAAAACGCTCAAAGAAACATCGCGATGCTTGATATCGATTTCTTTAAGCAAGTAAATGATACACACGGACATGAGGGCGGCGATGCAGTGTTAGTCATGATAGCGAATATTCTAAAAATCTATTTTCCAAATGATATTGTCGCTAGGCTTGGTGGCGAGGAGTTTTGTATTCAAGCCAGTGGCGACTATGACGGCTTTCTAACACGCTTAGAACAAATGAGACAGCGCATAGAAAAAACGCCAATAACTTATTTGGACAAAAACATTCTTGTGACCGCGAGTATTGGTGTAAGCAACATCGAGGGGGAGCTGGAACAACAAATAAAAGTGGCGGATGAGCGACTTTACATGGCCAAAGAGAACGGACGTAACCAAATCATTGCTTCGTCCTAATGATTATCGATGTAGTCTTGCTCTATAACATGAGAGAAAGAAACAACAAAACACGGTATTGGGCTCTTTCTCGGACATCTGAGCTTTGGTTAGCTGCCTAAAAATAAAGCTCAGCAGAACGCTGAGCTTTATCACTTTCTTAGTACGATTAACCAATACTAAGCAATTCTATCTTTTTCCCACGCCGCCAATTTCTCAGCACGCGCAGCCTCACGCGCTTCACGTTTTTTACGCGCATCGCAGGGTTCTGGACAATTACACACTTTTTCGATGCCAACTGCCCCTAAGCCACCACAGCTACCTTTCACGACTTTCTTTTGGAAAATGTATCCGACAGCCATTGCAGTGATTACCGCGACAAACACAGCAAAGGTAATTAGAAATGTATTCATAAAAACATGCTCACTTCTGTTGTTATTTCTTCATGAATGGCTTGTATGCTTCCGAAGCCAACTCTTTAAAACCATCTTCCGTTTTCACAATCATGAAAACAGGAATATTATTTTCGTTCGCAATTGCCATGCCTTTGTCTTCACCTAGCACCATAAGACCAGTTGCAAGACCATCAGCAGTCATCGACGATTTATCTAATACCGTTACAGACACCACTTTATGATGAATTGGTTTGCCTGTTCGTGGATTAATAATATGAGAGTATCTCACACCATTACTCTCAAAGTAATTACGATAGTCACCACTTGTTGCAATTGCCATGTCGCCTGGTTCAATAATTTCTTGAATTGAACGTTCATCAACGGTCGGTTTTTCAATTGCGATACGCCAAGGCACACCTTCACGATTGACACCTTTGAGACGCATTTCACCGCCAACTTCGACCATAAAGTTCTGTACCCCTTCAGATTGAAGGTAGTCAGCAACCACGTCAACCCCCCAACCTTTCGCAATCGTCGATAGGTCGACGTACAAGTTAGGAAGGTCTTTGGACAGTGTATTACCATCAACAGATAGGTGGTGAATACCGGTATTTGCTTTGCGAGCAGCGAGTTCTTCATCGGTTGGAACTACATCTGGACGAGCTTCTGGACCAAACCCCCACAGGTTAACTAGAGGGCCGACCGTCACATCCAATGCACCTAAAGTAAGACCGTTAAGGCGAATTGCTTCTTTCACTACCGTTGCTGTTTGTGTCGAAACTGTAAATGGCTCGCTCGTTTGATGCTGATTAAAACGACTTAACTCTGAGTCGTCACGATAGGTCGACATTTGGTCATTAACCTCTTCCAATAAGCGATCAATTTCTGTCTGCATCGCTTTTGGCGTTGGAATACCATCTTGCTCGATATACTTGATGTTGTAAGAAGTCCCCATGGTAGGGCCACTTAAATGAATTTGATCTGCAGGCTGCTCACAGCCAGCCAAAATCAATAGAGAAGCGAATGCAACAAGCCACTTTTTCACTTGTTAACTCCCAATGTTGTTGAATTGATATGGGAAATAGGACCAATCCTTTCAATCCGATTACCTATATCAACTGTTGCGTATCAGTTTTATGTCTATAAAAAACAATGGCTAGCTCTCTTGGAGAGCTAGCCATAGATTCAATCACTTGGAGGAATTAACCACCGAAGTCATCTAGTAGGATGTTTTCATCCTCTACACCTAGATCTTTTAGCATGCCGATTACAGCTGCGTTCATCATAGGTGGACCACACATGTAGTATTCACAGTCTTCTGGCGCTTCGTGATCACGTAGGTAGTTCTCGTAAAGAACGTTGTGAATAAAGCCAGTGTAACCATCCCAGTTATCTTCTGGAAGTGGATCAGACAGTGCACAGTGCCATACGAAGTTGTCATTCTCAGCTTGTAGCATATCGAAATCTTCTACGTAGAACATTTCACGCTTAGAACGTGCGCCATACCAGAAAGACATCTTACGCTTAGAGTGCAGACGCTTAAGTTGGTCGAAGATGTGTGAGCGCATTGGAGCCATACCAGCACCACCACCAACGAATACCATTTCTGCATCTGTATCTTTCGCAAAGAACTCACCAAATGGACCAGAAATAGTACACTTGTCGCCTTCTTTTAGAGACCAGATGTACGAAGACATGATGCCTGGTGGTACGTCTGGGTTGTTCGGCGGCGGAGTTGCGATACGAACGTTAAGCATGATGATACCGTGCTCTTCTGGGTAGTTAGCCATAGAGTATGCACGAATGGTCTCTTCATTAACTTTAGACTCGTAACGGAAAAGGTTGAACTTCTCCCAGTCTTCACGGTATTCCTCAGGAATATCGTAGTCTGCGTATTTCACGTGGTGAGCAGGAGCTTCAATCTGGATGTAACCACCAGCACGGAAAGGTACTGATTCGCCATCTGGAATTTGTAGCTTAAGCTCTTTGATGAATGTCGCTTTGTTATCGTTAGAGATAACAGTACATTCCCACTTCTTAACGCCGAAGATTTCTTCAGGAAGCTCGATATCCATGTCAGTTTTCATTGCAACCTGACACGCTAGACGCTCACCTTCACGCGCTTCACCTTTAGTAATATGGTCAAGCTCGGTTGGTAGGATGTCGCCACCACCTGATTTAACTTTTACGCGACACTGACCACATGAGCCACCGCCACCACAAGCAGAAGATACGAATACGCCAGCACCTGCTAGAGCACTCAGTAGCTTACCACCTGGTTGTGTAACGATCGCCAGAGAAGGGTCATCGTTCACAGAAATTGTAATGTCACCTGTTGGTACAAGCTTAGACTTAGCGAAAAGAATCACTAGTACTAGTGCAAGTACGATCAGAGTAAACATCACTACACCAAGAATAATGTCCATTGACTATTCCTTAATTGTTGCGGTTTACCCGACTTACAGTTGAACACCAGAGAAAGACATAAAGCCTAACGCCATAAGACCTACAGTGATAAATGTGATACCAAGACCACGTAGACCTGGAGGTACGTCAGAGTACTTCATCTTCTCACGGATACCTGCAAGAGCAACGATTGCTAGCATCCAGCCCACACCAGAGCCGAAACCGTAAACGATCGATTCAGCAAAGTTGTAGTCACGTTGTACCATGAAAGATACACCACCGAAGATTGCACAGTTTACTGTGATCAGCGGTAGGAAGATGCCTAGCGCGTTGTACAAAGGTGGGAAGAAACGGTCTAGGACCATCTCTAGAATCTGTACAAGTGCTGCAATTACACCGATAAAGGTGATGAAGTTTAGGAAGCTAAGGTCCACGCCCTCAACTAACGCGTTCTCTCTCAGAACTAGGTTGTATACCAGGTTGTTCACAGGAACAGCGATAGTTAGTACTACCACAACTGCAACACCTAGGCCGAAAGAGGTCTTAACCTTCTTAGATACGGCAAGGAAAGTACACATACCTAGGAAGAAAGACAGAGCCATGTTTTCGATGAAAATCGATTTAACTAACAGACTAATGTAATGTTCCATGACGTCCTTACTCCTTCGCTTCTACTTGTTCTGGTTTCAGAATACGGATTACCCAGATAAGGAAGCCGATTAGGAAGAATGCTGATGGTGCTAGTAGCATTAGGCCGTTAGGCTGGTACCAACCACCGTTGCTCACTAGAGGTAGAACTTCTAGACCAAATAGTTTGCCTGAGCCAAATAGCTCACGGAAGAAACCTACAGTGATAAGAACGAAGCCGTAACCTAGACCATTACCAATACCGTCAATAAGAGATGGTACTGGCGCAGACTTCATTGCGAATGCTTCAGCACGACCCATTACGATACAGTTAGTGATAATCAGACCAACGAATACAGATAGCTGTTTAGAGATATCGTATAGGTAAGCTTTTAGCACTTGGTCTACCACGATTACTAACGATGCGATGATTGCCATCTGAACGATGATACGCACACTGTTAGGAATGTGGTTACGGATCAATGAAACAGAGAAGTTAGACAACGCAGTTACAAATGTTACCGCTAGTGTCATTACAAAAGCTGTTTCTAGTTTAGTTGTTACTGCAAGAGCAGAACATACACCAAGAACTTGTAGCGCGATTGGGTTGTTATCCAATACTGGCGCTAGAATGCTCTTTTTAACGTTTTGTGCACTAGACATTAGTTAAGTTCTCCGTCACGAACTTTTGCTAGGAAAGGACCAAAGCCCATATCACCTAACCAGAAGTCAAATGTGTGTTGAACACCATTACTAGTGAGCGTCGCTCCTGATAGGCCATCAACACCGTGCTCAGAACCTTGCGGTGCGCCGCCTTTCACGACCTTAATCGCTGGCTGGTGATCTTCATTGTACAATTTCTTGCCAATGAATTGATCGCGCCATGAAGGGTTCTCTACTTCACCACCAAGTCCAGGAGTTTCACCTTGCTCGTAGTAAGTAATAGCAGACACAGTGTTACCATCAGTTTCAACGGCTACAAAGGCATACATCATCGACCATAGTCCTTTACCGTGCATAGGCAGGATAACTTTTTGGACTTCATCTTGATCTTTTACAAGGTACACCACTGCTGTATTCGCGCGACGACGGATATCAGCTACGTCTTCTTCTGGTGTCAATGCGATTGAACGTTCTGCATCTTTTGATGCTTCACGTTGATCGTACGTAGATGCATTACCCTCAGTAAAGTTACCTGTTTCAAGGTCTACTAGACGAGGTTCGATGTACTCAGCAAATAGCTCTGGTACTTTCTTACCGTTTGCGTCAATGCCTGCAACTTCAACGATCTTTGATTGCTTATCTAGGACAGCGTTAGCTTTTTGCTTATCACGCAGACCTACTGCTGCTGTTGATACGATGATTGAACAAACAAGGCTCAACCCGATAACAACACCCAGCGTCTTTTTAATGCTGTCGTTATTACTTGCCATAGCGTGCTAGTCTCCGCTTGATGTTCTTCTCAATCACTACATGGTCGAACAGAGGTGCGAATAGGTTCGCGAATAGAATCGCCAGCATCATACCTTCTGGGTACGCTGGGTTAACTACACGGATCATCACACACATTGCACCAATCAGGATGCCGTACCACCATTTACCTTTGCTAGTAAATGACGCTGATACTGGGTCCGTTGCCATGAAGAACATACCGAATGCAAAACCACCTAGAACAAGGTGCCAGTGCCATGGCATATTAAACATTGGATTAGTGTCAGAACCGATCACGTTAAACAGAGTCGATACTGCGATCATACCGATCATTACACCCGCAATGATGCGCCATGAAGCGATTCGCATGTAAACGATCATCGCTGCACCGATCATTAGAGCTAGAGTCGATACTTCACCAATTGAACCAGGGATGTTACCGATGAACGCGTCCATCCAAGTGATAGGAGCGCCAGTTACTGTGTTAACTAGAGCACCGTTACCACCTTGAGCCCATTGGCTAAGAGCAGTTGCACCAGAGAAGCCGTCAGCTGCAGTCCATACTACGTCACCCGAAATTTGCGCTGGGTAAGCGAAGAATAGAAATGCACGACCTGCAAGTGCAGGGTTAAGGAAGTTACGACCTGTACCACCGAAGATCTCTTTTGCTACAACAACACCAAATGTGATACCTAGTGCCGCTTGCCATAGAGGTAGCGTTGGTGGAACGATAAGTGCGAATAAGATAGAAGTTACAAAGAAACCTTCGTTAACTTCGTGTTTACGCACCATACAGAACAACACTTCCCAGAAGCCACCAACAATAAATACTGTTGCGTAGATTGGCAGGAAGTAAGTCGCACCTAGTAGCATCTTACTGCCAACACCCGCTTCCGCACCGATAGTGCCGCCAAGCATTTCTGTTAGCCAGTAGTGCCAGTTACCTGCGATAACTGTCGCTAGTTGGTCACCAGCGTACATGTGGTTAAGTGCTGCAATAGCTTGGCCACCTGCGTTGTACATACCCCAGAACATTGCTGGGAATACCGCAAACCAAACCATGATCATGATACGTTTTAGGTCAACGCTATCACGAACGTGCGAGCTTTTATTTGTTACGATACCTGGCGTGTAAAAAACTGTTGCTACAGCTTCGTACAGGGCAAACCATTTTTCGTGTTTGCCTCCAGGCTCAAAATGATGCTCGATGTCTTCAAGAAACTTTTTAAGAGCCATGAAAATTACCCTTCCTTCTCGATAGTATCTAGGCATTCACGAAGTAACGTACCGTACTCGTACTTACCTGGACATACAAAGGTACACAATGCTAGATCTTCTTCATCCAGTTCAAGCGCACCCAGTGCTTGAGCACTGTCTGTGTCGCCGGCACATAGATCACGAAGCAGCAAAGTAGGCTCCATATCTAGAGGCATTACGCGTTCGTAGTTGCCAATTGGAACCATTGAACGATCACTACCATTGGTCGTCGTTGTCATATTGAACAACTGACCTTTGAATACGTGACCAAGGAAAGAGCGAGTTACCGAGAACTTATTCTTACCAGGCATTGCCCAGCCAAATAGTTCTTTTTCACGGCCTTCACGTAATACAGAAACCTGTTGATGGTAACGGCCAAGGTATGCGTGTGGACCAGTTGCATGTGTACCTGTTAGTACTGAACCAGAGATCACACGAACTTCGCCAGGCATCAGCTCGTTATCTGTTAGGTCATCTAAGCTTGCACCCATTACGGTACGAACTAGACGAGGGTTATTCACAACTGGGCCAGCTAGAGACACAACACGATCTGTGCATAGCTCACCAGTTAGGAACAGCTTACCGAACGCGATAACGTCTTGGTAGTTGATGCTCCATGCCACATTATCTGCATTTACTGGGTATAGGAAATGCATGTGGGTGCCAGCAAGACCTGCTGGGTGAGGGCCATCGAAGACGTGTTCTTCTACGTTAGACTGTGAAGAGCGTGGCAAGCTAGTGCCAGATTTACATACGTAAACCTTGCCTTCTGTCAGGGCTGAAAGAATGTCTAGACCAGCAATGAATGCTTCTTGTTGCTCATTAATGATCAACTCAGGCTTAGCTGCTAGTGGATTAGTATCCATTGCAGTTACGAAAATAGCCTTAGTAGAAGACTCGATTGCAGGAACCTTGCTAAACGGACGAGTACGTAAAGCGGTCCATAAGCCAGAGTCAACCAACTGAGTCTTGATCACTTCACGATCTAGACCTGAAAGTTGAGCGGCTTCGAACTTATCAAATGTCACCTGCTCTTCACCTGCCACTTCAATCACTACAGATTGAAGGACACGTTTAGCGCCACGGTTAACTTCGATCACTTTACCGGCTGCTGGTGCAGTAAATTTCACGCCTGGGTTCTTTTTATCTTCAAAAAGAACTTGCGCTTTTTTCACTTCATCACCAACGCGGACATGCATGGTAGGTCGCATGCCAACGTACTCTTCGCCAAGCAAGGCGACTTTTTTGATGGTCTTACCATCATTAATCACCTGGGATGGAGTTCCTGCGATAGGAAGATCCAAGCCCTTCTTTATTGTAATCATACGCACTTGCACTACTTTTATCGGGAAAAAGATTCTTTTGATTGCGTAACTTTTAGACACGACATCAGTGTCCGGTTTTGATGTTGTTTTAAACATCAAAATCGCAACATCCTATTAAAAATCTCGTCACAAGGAATACGCGAGATTTATCAGGTGCCGTAGTCTAGCATTTTTTAGGAACTTGATGCCATGATCAATCATTAGAATAGAGGGGTTATTTCGGTAGAATCAGGTCTAAAAGGTCAAAGAATAGTCATAACTTTGACCCATCGCACAAATGCCATATTCCATACATATCTTATGGAAAAGTGATATTCATCGCCTGAAATATTCTGCAATTTCCATTCATTTGTTGAAACACTGTTAACACATTTTTTAACCAGAATTTGTGCCACGTTAACGTCCCTAAAGAATGTAAAACGAAAAAAGATGGCCTTAAGCCACCTTTCTCTGCACCTTTATATCTTGCGTTTTTAGTGACCGCCACCCATACACATCGGGCTATCAGGGGCGCCATCTTGTTCACGCTTCCACTCTTCATCAGTGTATGTATGAATAGCTAATGCATGAATGTGGTTATCCAGTTCATCTGCCAAAATTTGATGAACTTGACGATGGCGCCCAATCAAACGCTGTCCCGCGAACGAATCACTCACAACAATCACTTTGAAATGACTCTCTGAGCCTGGTGGCACATTATGCATGTAGCTCTCATTAATGACTTTGAGATAGCTGGGTTGCAGCTCACTGTGTAGTTTCTTCTCTATGATTTCTTGGATCATATTCGTTCCTCATTGATGCGAATTCCATAAGTATATACCTAAGTAAAGCAGACATGCATCACTCAAACGTCACTCTCATTATTGACGCACTTTGTAGACATATTGTCTCAAGGCGCTCGACTCCATGAACATGCCTAGAGAGCAGCCATCACTGAACTCGTAAAATTTGACAGCTTTTTGTATCTCGACACGTCATCATTTGCGACAATAACACTTAATTTCTAAATCAACTTACATTTAGCTATGAAAACCGAACTGAACCTTCACGAGCGAAGCTTAACACTTCATCGTTTCCCAAAACGTAGTAACGAAACGCTACAAGCGTGGGATGCCGGTGATGAGTATCTTATTAATCATGTTGAAGAGCTTGCTTTGCCAGACAATCAAAACATCCTCGTGATTAATGACAGCTTTGGTGCCCTCTCCTGCTGGTTTTCGGAAAAGCACCATGTAACGCTAATGAGTGATTCATTCATCTCACATAAAGGTGCACAGCAAAATCTCGAGCAAAACCAGTGCAATAAAGTAGCGTTTGCCACCACGATGGACCTCGTTCCTGCCAATATTGATCTCGTCTTGCTGCAACTGCCCAAAAGTAACCGCCATCTAGTGTGGATACTAAGCCAATTAAGAAAGGCGCTACCGGCTTCCTGCCCCGTCATTGCAGTCAATAAAGCGAAAGACATTCATACTTCGACGCTAAAACTGTTTGAAAAATACTTAGGCGAAACAAAAACATCTTTGGCCTGGAAAAAGCACAGATTGGTGTTTTCTCAAGCAACAGTTGAGCCTACGATTGAAGTAATGCCTTTCACGACTTGGCGCGTTGATGGCGAAGATATCGAACTCAAGAACATGCCAAATGTCTATTCAGGAGAAAGTTTAGATTTAGGTGCACGCTTTATGCTGCAGCACCTGCCTCAAGACCCTTCAATAGACAATGTCATCGACCTCGGCTGCGGCAATGGTGTTCTGTCTGTTAAATTTGGTCAGTTGAATCCAAATGCTCGGCTAACATGTGTTGATGAAAGCTTTATGGCGCTTGAGTCGGCAAAACAGAACCTACGCGACAACCTTGGTGAAAATAGAGACATACAGTGCATAGCGAACAATTGCTTGGACGGTTTTAAACACAGCAGCAGCTCTATGGTTATGTGTAATCCACCGTTTCATCAACAACAGGCAATCACCGATCATATTGCTTGGCAAATGTTCTGCGATGCTAAACAAGTATTAAGTGAAAATGGCCGTTTACTGGTTATCGGAAATCGTCACCTCGGGTACGACGCAAAACTCAAACGTCTGTTTGGCGATAAAAATGTGAAACTTATCGCTTCCAACAATAAGTTTGTGATTTTACAGGCTACAAAAAATCCTGCTAAATTAAGCGCAAAATAAGCTTTAGCAAAATAGTTAAAAGGAATAATAAAATGAGAAAATTGGTACTTGCGGCTTCGGTTGCGTTGCTTGCTGCGTGTTCAGCCCCTCAACAACCTCAGCTGAACCTGATGCCAGAAAGCACATTGAGCACCAATCCAATTGTTCAAGGCAAGACTTACAGTTTGACCAGCAAAGATGTACGTGCAGCGCAGTACGTGGCGTTGGTGGATAACGGCCGTTCGAACATTCTTCCTCTTCATGCTAAACAGAATTTACGTATTGCGTTAGAAGAAGCATTAGAGAAGCAATTCTCATCTCAAGGTTTCCATGCGGATCTAAACAGCAACAACGCGATTGAATTGAGCGTTCAAGAAGCGTTGGTCAACGTGAAGCATTCGGTGATGGAAAATGAGATGGATGCTAAAGTTGTGCTGGAAATCACAGCAGAGACACCTGAGGGCAAGCTAGTCAAAACTTATACAGGTACAGCAAAGCGATCTGGCACATTGAGTGCTTCTGATGCCGATATTGAAGAGACATTGAATGATGTGGTGACATTGACGCTTAAAGAGATTGCCAATGACCCTGAGCTTCGTCAATACATGCAGGAGCGTTTCTAATGTTACGCAAAGCGATTCTGTCCTTAGCACTACTCAGCTGCAGCGTTTGGGCTGGACCAAAAGTAGCGTTTGAAACGACACTTGGTTCATTTACGGTTGAGTTAAACGAAGAGAAAGCACCTATCACTGTCGCTAATTTTCTAAAATATGTAGAAGATGGGAGCTACGAGGGTACTATTTTTCATCGTATTATCCCAGGCTTCATGGCACAAGGTGGCGGCTTTAACCAAGATATGCAGATGGTGAAAACATACGCGCCAATCAAAAACGAAGGAAATAATGGTCTAAACAATGACCGTGCTACCATCGCCATGGCACGAACCAATGCACCAAACTCTGCAACTCGTCAGTTTTTCGTCAACTTAGTCGACAATGACTTTCTCAACTATGGCGCTCGACCACCAGGTTATGCTGTATTTGGTGAGGTTACTGAGGGGTTCGACGTTATCCAGAAAATGGCTCAGCAGCCGACCACGACGGTAGGCCGAATGCGTGATGTACCAGAGACGCAAATCGTCATCACCAAAGCTACACTACTTAAATAGCCAAAACGATAAGCCCTTTGAATAATCGAAGGGCTTTCTCTTTCAACGGCTTCATTTTATTGGATTGATTTATGTCTTCATTACCTTCCATCACTTGGTTGGAAACGGTAAAAAGTTACCTCGATAAACGACTCATGTGGGTTTTCATGCTGGGCTGCTCTAGCGGCTTTCCGTGGGTTCTTATCGGCTCAAACATGTCAGGTTGGCTAAAAGATGCCGGCTTGACCCTCTCCGCAATTGGCTATTTTGGTAGCGTTTTTGCGGTCTATGCGATCAACTTTCTGTGGGCACCTCTGGTTGACCGCGTGAAGCTGCCAGTCCTCTTTAGACTGCTGGGGCAAAGACGTAGCTGGATTTTCTTTTGTCAAAGTATCGTACTCGTCGCTACCCTATTTATTGCCGGCGTAAATCCAGCGGAAAACTTGGTGTTTGCGTCACTACTCGCCTTGTGTATTGCAACGGCTTCAGCGACACAAGACATCGCAATTGATGCTTTTCGTATTGATACTTTCCCAAAGTCAGAAGAGTCTAAACTGCCTCAAGC
Organism: Vibrio sp. D431a; assembly: GCF_030248655.1. NCBI lineage: Bacteria > Pseudomonadati > Pseudomonadota > Gammaproteobacteria > Vibrionales > Vibrionaceae > Vibrio > Vibrio sp. D431a. Next base: position 88,143 of record NZ_JAHGAP010000027.1, read on the forward strand.
TTCTGCAATGGCGGTCATTGGCTGGTGGACAGGTTATTCACTACCGGGTTATTTAGCGTTTGTTAATGCTGATAGCGTCGGTTGGAATGGTGTGTATTACGGGATGGCGGTGATAGTCGGCATTCTAATGGTCTTTACGATTTTAGTCGGTGAGCCGAAGACTCAACGCGAACAACTTCAGTCTGCCGCTGAACAACGACACAAAGAAGTGGTTGGTTCAAAAGTCGTAGCTTGGTTTACCGTGACTGTTGTAGAACCTTTCCTTGATTTCTTTAATCGCAATGGCGTCCGTGTCGCGATTACTCTGTTGCTGTTCGTTTTCCTATTTAAAATTGGCGAAGCGTTTTTGGGCAGGATGTCGATCGCGTTCTATAAAGATATTGGTTTTAGCAATGAACAAATTGGCTATTACTCCAAACTGATTGGTTGGGGAGCCACCATCTTCTTTACTTTTGTCGGAAGCATGTTCAACGTTAGGTTTGGTATTGTACGTGGATTAATGATCGGCGGTATTGCTATGTCTGCCAGTAACTTGATGTTTGCATGGATTGCTTCGGTAGGCCCAAACGAGCACTTGTACTTAGCCACGATTATTGTCGATAACTTTACGACTGCTTTCTCAACCGTCGCTTTTGTTTCATTTTTGACGATTCTAACCGGGCAAGCATTTTCGGCAACTCAGTATGCATTGCTTGCCTCTCTAGGAAACTTCGGACGGACGACTCTTGCTTCTTTCAGTGGTGAGCTAGTGGATTATCTTAATGATTGGAGCACATTCTTCGTGCTTACCGCTGTCATGGTCGTGCCAAGCTTGATTATGTTGTACTCGCTACGACATTACTTTGATGCTCTATTGGAAAAAGCACGTCACAAGCATTAACGAAGCATATAAAAAACCACCGAATTCGGTGGTTTTTGTTTTGCGATATATAAGATAAGAGGTCTATGGGTATAACCCTTTACCAAACATATTAAATATACGTGCCACGCCTTGAGTAAAGATCATCGGCTCAGTCAATACGGTTAAACACAAGCAGTCTTCTCCGGCCTTAGTGTAAGGGCTATGCTTCACTGATGCGTCTCTAATCATCAAATCGCCTTCTTCATATTGGCCATCCTCGTCACTAAATCCGCCATGTAGGATCAATGTAGACTCCAGGCCTTTGTGCGTATGTTGAGGAATTTGCACATCTTCCCCGATGTACATTAAGCTGACACGAGCGTCTTCCCCTAGGTCAATCTGAGCACTGAAAACCTTGCCTCCGTAACTTCTCCATGACCCTACGAGGTCAGAGAAACGCGCTAGAGTTTTAGGAAGAGCGAAACTTTTTCCTGCGACATTAACAGCAGCAGAGTCGCGGATCACGATATTATCAGTCGCTGGCTCCGCATTGATGATGTCATTAAACATGTCGTCAAATTCAGAAACATACTCAGAAGGTATGTCACTTACGATGTTCGCTTGACTTGCTTCGACTTGGTTCACATAAGCTCGGCACTTGGTGCATGTTTCTAAATGGGTTGCGACCACAAGACCAGAAACCGCATCAATGCTTCCCGAAGCGTATGCTTCTAACAAGCTGTTATCTGGGTGTTTGTTCATAGTTGCTCCGTATGCATTGAATGCCTTAGCTTTTCTACTGCAAGCCTCAGCCTGGATTTTACAGTACCGAGGGGTATATCAAATAATTCCGCGACCTGTTGATGAGGTAGCTCTTCAAGATATACCGCTTGTAAAACATCTCTCTGGTTTTTCGGTAAAATATCTAAAAACTTAACCACCTGTTCTTTCAACATATCTTGTTCTGGTGAATAGTGATCAACAAGATCAGGTGGATAATACTCTGACGGCCAAATGTCATCAGAATGAATGTGTAATTCTTTACCTTTCTGTTTTCTCAGCAAATCAAAACAAAGGTTTCGAATTATGGTATATATCCAAGTCGATAACGCGCTCTTTTCACCATCATAGAGGTGCGCTTTCTGCCAAACTGTCGCCATGGTCTCTTGCACTATCTCCATAGCAACTTGCTCATTACCAACATGTTTGTAAGCGAATTGCTTCAGCTTGGGTGCGTAAAAACGGAATACAAAAGCGAACGCATCTTTGTCTCGAGCCTTCACTTTATCCATGTAATCGTTCCAATCACTGCGCCCCAGTTTTTTCGGGCTATCACTCATCATAATCGGCCTTAATTTGTGGGAGGAGTCTCCTCCTCCCATTCGTCCTAATCGGTCACGTCATCGACCAACAAGTTGAAACCACCGTTGTTCCCATCATCAATGGCAACGACTTGGTACACAACACCGTTCATTACATTGACTGGTGCTGAGTCAACCGCAACAATACTTGGGTTACCAGCCACTGTTACCGTTACATAATATGTACCTTCAGCGACATATAATCCTTGTACGCTATTTTTATACGCAAAATTAGCAATAGTTGGATCACTTCCATCTATTCCTGCACTCGTAGTGAGGTAAATATCCACCATTTCCGCTATAGGATTAGCCGCAGCGTGTGTCACATTCAATGTCGCGCTAGTCGCCACAGCGCGTCTCATATCTTCAACAACCAGAGCTTCGATATCAATCGCTGGGCTAACAACACCGACTGCATAAACACTGTAATCCATTCCACCTGCAACCATTAACCCGTCAACATCTATGATCGGATTGGTTGTTGTGCCATCCACGTAAACGTCAATATCGTAAGCGCCAGCAGCAAGATCCAAATAACCACGAATCTCTTTGAACGCTAAGTCGGCAAGAGGAGCGAAGGCCGCCCCGTTAACGTTAACATCGACGACTGGCGCTCCATCGACAAGGTGTCCGACTCTTACTTCAGCTTGGCTGCCCATATCTTCAATTATAGAAGAGCCCGAACCGTCCAACACCAAGAGTTTGACAGGTGACGTGCTATTCGAATCTCCTGTGCCGATAGCGGCAATCGTCAAGTTGGAATTAGCCGCAAGAGGTACTGTGCCGGAGTCAAAAGCAACGCTGTCTCCTACGGCAAGTCGAACTTGATACTCACCAGCTGGGATGTTCAATACGTCGGTAGAAGCTTTGTAAGCAAGGTTAGTTATTGGAGTCGCGCTAGCAAGAGCAACACCTGGCTCAGTGACATAAAGATCAACAGCAGGAACGCCTGAAGCTGCATGAACAACTTGAACATCTAGACTATTGGCATCAGCCATTGAATCGGCGCTGCGAGTCACAACTAAAGGCTCAACTGGGTTTGGCGAACCATCGGCATCGCCAACAACGAACACGTTATAATTGAGGTCGGAATCAAGATCTAGTTCTGTTTTAGGTATTACGGTCGCGGTTTCATTACCTGGGAGCTGAACATCGACCTGAATCGAATTCATCCCCTCTCGCAATTTAACGTAGCCAGATCCCACACCATAATCAACATTCGTTAATGATGGTTTATCGTTGATCCACACATTTGCAAGCGGCGCATCAGAAGACGCGTGCACTGCTTGTAAATTGGAATACTCGATAGTGTCACTGTCGGAGCCACACGCCGCCAGTCCTAATGCCGCCACCATAGTTAGCGCAGCTCTGCCAAATCCTTTCATATCCTTGCCTCTTTGTTAGTCGGGGCTTCTATGGCTTCTGTCAGAAATTGCAACGCAGGAATGCAGTTCTCTGCGCCAACGAGCTGTTCGAACAGATTGCAGTCTAAAGGAAGTAATTCAAGCCAGCGCTGGGTCACCCAAGCTGAGTCATCGTAAAAACGATGCTGGTAGAGGTTTCCAAGTTGAGGAAACTCTTCATAAACATGGGATAACTGCTGGCTTAAATAGAAGAAATCTGGTGAGTTGTCTGGATGTTGCCAATTGTCTAACCATTCGACCTCTGCATGGCGTAAGCCGTCCGCATCTGCACGAACTCGTTTGACAACAAAGCGTTTCTCACCAGCGACTGTAATACCAAGAAGACCATCACTGAGTGTTTCAAAATCAACAATCCTGACCAAAGTTCCGATAGATGAAACGTTACCCACGTCTTTAGGGTCACCTTCACTTCCTACTAGGCAAACTCCAAAACCCACATTTTGTAGGCTGCATTCCTTTACCATTCGCTTATATCGTGGCTCAAAAATGCGCAGATTCATTTTACCTTCAGGGAGTACAACTGAAGTGAGTGGGAATAACATGACTTCTTTCATTCAAACGTCCTCTTTGATTCACGGATACATACGAATCCCTTATCACTCCGATCACTAACGATTTATGTTGGTTAATCGACTGGCTTAAAAAGTCATAAAATCGCTCACGCAAACGATCCAAATCACACATTTATTGCAATAAAATGCAACAAACAAAAAGTTCCGTAAATAAAGATAATTTCGTGATGCAACTCACCAAAAACGTTTCATTTTGCACCCTTTATCACTTTCATTTGGGATTTTTATCGCTATTATTCCCGCCAATTGGAAAGCGCAGCACAGATTGCGTGTTCTAAATCATTACAAACATAGAGAGTCCCCTTATGCGTAAATCACTTTTAGCTCTTAGCCTTCTAGCGGCTACTTCAGCTCCAGTTATGGCGGCAGATTACTCTGACGGCGATATTCACAAAAACGATTACAAGTGGATGCAATTTAACCTAATGGGTGCATTTGACGAACTTCCAGGTGAGTCTTCACACGACTACCTAGAAATGGAATTCGGCGGCCGCTCTGGTATCTTCGACCTTTACGGCTACGTTGATGTATTCAACCTAACTTCTGATCCAGGTAGCGACAAAGCTGGCGCAGAGAAGATCTTTATGAAATTCGCTCCACGTATGTCTCTAGATGCGGTAACTGGTAAAGACCTATCTTTCGGTCCAGTTCAAGAGCTATACGTTGCAACTCTAATCGAGTGGGGTGGTAACTCTGGTGTTAACTCTCAAAAAATCGGTCTAGGTTCTGACGTAATGGTTCCTTGGTTTGGTAAAGTTGGTGTTAACCTATACGGCACTTACGACGGCAACAAAAAGGATTGGAACGGTTTCCAAATCTCGACTAACTGGTTCAAACCATTCTACTTCTTCGAGAACGGTTCATTCATTTCTTACCAAGGCTACATCGATTACCAATTCGGTATGGATGATGATGCTGGTAACAAGTTTGGTTCAACCGCGTCAAACGGTGGTGCAATGTTCAACGGTATCTACTGGCACTCAGACCGCTTCGCAGTGGGTTACGGTCTAAAAGGTTACAAAGACGTGTACGGTATCAAAGATACTGATGGGTTCAAGTCAACTGGCTTTGGCCACTACCTTGCTGTAACTTACAAGTTCTAATTGAACCACTAAGTTTGCTCAAAAATGGCGCCTTTCGGCGCCATTTTTATTTGCTTTCCTTTTTTCCCTCATTATCCTTGCAGCAAACCTTTTTAATGAGAGCGTTTGGTGAATATCCTTATCCTCGGTCCAGGTGCGGTGGGCTCACTCTGGGCAACAAAATTTAAGCTTGCCGGGCACAATGTTTCATTGTGGGGAAGAAGTTCTGAAAGCCAACAATCACTTCAGTTGGATGACACACCCGCAATCGTATTCAGTAATCAAGATATTTCCTCCGTAAATAAAGCAGATCTCATTTTGATCACGGTAAAAGCTTGGCAAGTGGAAGACGCCATTCAGCCTTTGCTCCCTCATATCAATACAGACACGATTATCATGCTGATGCACAATGGTATGGGTACTGCCTCTGCCTTGGAGAAGGTTGTGCCAAACAATCCGATAGTGCTCGCAACAACGACGCACGGCGCATACAAACCAGATAACCAACACGTATTGCATACCGGTCACGGAACAACGCAAGCGGGTGGTTATAATGACAAAGGAATGCAGTGCGCTTTTCTGCAAGATGTTATGCATCATGCTCTTCCAGAGGTCATTTGGAATCCACACATCCAATCTGCGTTATGGACTAAGTTAGCAATTAACTGCGCGATTAACCCACTGACTGCGATTCACCAGTGTAAGAATGGTGAGCTTGCGCAGCCCGAGTTTAAGATACAACTCGAAAGCATCACTCAAGAACTGGTTGAAGTAATGAGTAAAGAAGGTATTGCTATCGAGTTTCGCTCTCTTTTCGATACGGTAATGCAAGTGGTGAACGCCACAGCTGAGAACTATTCTTCAATGAGGCAAGACGTATTCCATCAACGTCGAACGGAAATTGATTTTATAACCGGATACTTGTTAAAGGCTGCCGAGAAACATCGTATCAATACGCCTGAGAATTTAAAACTTTACCAACGCATCAAACAAATAGAACAAAGCTGGACAGAACAATGAGTAAGAAAATCTTAGTGCCAATAGCTCCAGGCACCGAAGAAATGGAAGCCGTCACCGTTATCGACATGATGGTTCGCGCGGGTTATGACGTTACAGTAGCGAGTGCTGCTTTTGATGGCTCATTGACGATGAAAGCTTCTCGCGGAGTCACACTAACTGCCGATTGTAAGCTAGTCGATATCGCTGATGATGAGTTTGACGCCATAGCGCTTTCTGGTGGTGTTGGTGGTGCAGAAATTTTTCGTGATAGCACGGTGATGATAGAAATCCTTAAGCAGCACATCTACGAGGGAAAATTGGTCGCTGCTATCTGCGCAGCACCGGCGTTGGTATTGCAACACCATGATCTTTTCCCACAATCACTGATGACCTGTCACCCGAGCTTTCAGTCACATATCCCGGAAGAGAAGTGGCGCAGCAAACGCGTGACCTTTGATATCAACCACAACCTGATCACCAGTCAAGGTCCGGGTACAGCTTTAGAGTTCGCGATGGAAGTAATCATTCAACTCTCAGGTAAAAAACACGCATGGTCAGTTGCTGAACCAATGATCCCTCTGCCTACTCTGCACTACCACAAGCTTGGTGAGGAATAATGTTTGACGTAAATGCTGTACGCGAGCAATTTCCTGCTCTAAACCAATCCGTCAACGATACGCCCTTAGTGTATCTAGATAGCGCAGCGACAACGCAAAAACCGCAATGTGTGATTAATGTCATCAGTCATTACTACAGTGCGCAAAATGCCAATGTTCACCGTGGCAGCCATAGTTTAACGGCTAATGCCACCAGCCAATTTGAAGCGGCACGAGAACGAGTGGCAAGCTTTATTGGTGCAAACAGCTCTAAAGAGATCATTTGGACACGGGGCGCAACCGAAGCACTGAACTTAATTGCTCAAACCTACGCCCGTAGCACGTTACAACCAGGTGATGAGATCTTGATTAGCGAGATGGAGCACCACGCCAACATCGTGCCCTGGCAAATCGTGGCAGAGCAAACGGGTGCTAAAGTCATTAAAGTTCCGATGACATCAGATTGCCAGTTCGACATCAGTGCATTTGAGGCGCTTCTGTCTGACCGCTGTAAAATTGTTGCTTGCGCGCAAATAACCAACGTAACAGGCACACGCCAACCTATAGAAAAAATCACTGAACTGGCGCACAACGTTGGCGCGGTTATTGTAGTTGATGGCGCGCAAGGCATCGTACATGAGCAACTTGATTTATCGGCATCAGATATCGATTTCTACGTTTTCTCAGGTCACAAACTTTATGCACCAGCAGGCATTGGGGTTTTATACGGCAAGCTTGAACTTTTGGAAGCCATGCCACCATGGCACGGCGGCGGTAAAATGGTTGAACGCGTTTCTTTCGAAAAAACGACGTTTTCTGCACTTCCTGGAAAATTTGAAGCGGGCACACCAAACGTTGCGGGCGCGATTGCTCTAGCGAAAGCCATTGAGTGGTACCAAGGTTTTGACCATCACGAAGTAGAGACTCATCTCCATGCGCTTCAGGATAAGGCCTACCAAGCACTAAGCGCTTTGGATGACATTCATATTCTAGGCTATCAACCGAATGCCTCTGTACTGACGTTCGTCATGGACGGCGTTCATCACCAAGATATTGCGACGCTGCTCGATCAACAAGGCATTGCGGTACGAGCAGGGCACCACTGCGCTCACCCATTGATGGATGCGCTAAATGTGAAAGGCACGGTACGCGTCTCTTTTGGTATTTATAACACGACGAACGATGTGGAAAGACTCATCGCCGCCGTAGAAAAAGCCGTCGACATGCTATAACGCCAACGGTTTGATTTGGAGTAACCAACAAGGTTACTCCATCTGCCTATCCAGAGTCGCCACGCAATTTCTGCCATTTCTTTTCGCAGCATAAAGCGCTTTATCTGCATGCGCATACAAACGTTTGGTGGTTTCATTTCTGCCTATTTCCACCACGCCTACACTCACCGTGACCGGAATTTCAATCTTTTCAAATTCGAACTGACAATTTTGAATGTGGGAACGTACTTCCTCTCCTACCTCTTTCGCCGCCGACAGAGAAGTTTCTGGCAAAATAATCGCAAACTCCTCCCCTCCGACTCTTGCGAAAATTTCATCTTTGACGAGTAAGTGAGAAACCAAATCAGCTAACGTTTCTAAGACATGGTCTCCCGCATCATGACCACGTTTATCATTAATGACTTTAAAAAAGTCCAAATCAAACAATAACAACGCGGAGTGATAGTTCGGCTCTTGAGCTTTAATGACCTCTTCTGTGAGCTTTTCGAAAAAAACACGTCGGTTGTAGATATTGGTGAGAGCATCTATTTGGCTTTGATGGCGAAGAAGGGTTTCAACTCGGTGGCGATTGGAGATGTTGCGTGTAAGAATAAGGACAACGCGACGACCCCGGTATTTTATAGCGAGTGGGCAGATCTTGCCTTCGTAGTATAGGTCGCCTCTTGGCCCACTGTTAGCATCTATTCCCTGAATGCTGTCGGCGCACATCTTGTACTCGATCGTCACAATACTGTCTTGTTTCAGTGATCGACTGATCTGCTCGATAAACCAGTCAGCTTTATCTTTTTCAAGTACGCCGTGAAGTGTCTTACCTATCAAATTGCTTCCATCGTGATAGGCTTTTTTATCTGTTCCTCCAAAAACATCAATATAGATACCATCTTCACTCAGAATAAAAGTGGGGTCTGGCATTCCGGATAACACGTCTTGCGCATGTTCCAAGGTGAATTGCATATAGGGAGGTTCCTAGCATTTGTATCTAAGTAACCCAATCGCTTCCAAGTGTGTTTCCACATTGGGGAATAGGAGCGAATGGGGCATATGTCTATTATCTAATATAGACAAATTTTAAATACAATTGAGTTTATAAAAACCAAGTGGGCAATATAATGAACCAGGATCAATAGAATGGTTAATTAACGCTAAAATAGTCGACCATTTGCATACTTTTTATCCATATGCAAAAAATATCTCAACTCAGATACAAAAAACGCCAAACAGCTAGGCTATTCGGCGTTTTTTAAGAATTGGGAAAATGACTCGTTACACGGCGGTTTGCTTAATCTGCTCTACAATAGCTTTCAAGCCATTACCACGTGACGGGCTTAAATGGGAGACAAGCCCCATCTGATCAAAATAAGCATCAATATCAAAAGCTTGAATTTGATCGGCCGTTTTTCCGTCATAAGCCGCCATCACCAAGGCAATCAATCCACGGACGATACGCGCATCGGAGTCCGCACAAAAATGCCAAACGCCATCTTGCTCTTGGCTCACTAACCACACCAAGCTTTCACAACCCGAAACGGTAACTTGTTCTGATTTCAGCTCTTCTGGCATTTTTGGCAGCTTTTTACCCCACTGAATAACCTGACGGTAACTATCTTCCCAGCCTTTAAATTGCTGCATAGTCGCTACAATGTCTTCGCTGGTGATATCTGTACCAAATGGAGAAACGGGAAAATCTGTCATGATGCGCTCTTCTTCTAGTTTACTTCTTATATTTTGAAATCAACTTCTCAACGATTCGCGATACTGCGACAAAGCCAAACGTTGCAGTTACCACAGTCGCCGCCCCAAAGCCGCTAGCACAATCCATACGTTTTGGACCTTCCGCTGTCGACTTCACACCACACACTGAACCATCTGCTTGAGGGTACTTCAGCTGCTCGGTTGAAAATACGCAATCAATACCAAACTTACGAGCCGGGTTCTTAGGGAAGTTATGATGACGACGCAGGGTGTCTTTGATTTTCTTCGCTAGAGGATCTTGGATCGTTTTCGTTAAGTCAGCGACCATGATCTGCGTTGGGTCAACCTGACCACCAGCGCCCCCCGTAGTGATCACTTTGATCTTGTTGCTGCGGCAATACGCCAACAAAGACGCCTTCGCTTTTACGCTGTCAATCGCATCTAGCACGTAATCAAACTCTTTGCTTAAGTACTCATGTTGATTGTCTGGCGTGATGAAATCATCAATCAGATTGACTTTACACTCTGGGTTGATCAATTTGACACGCTCGGCCATCACTTCAATTTTGCTTTGGCCAACGGTGCCCGTCATCGCATGAATTTGGCGGTTAATATTCGTGACACAAACATCGTCCATATCAATCAGAGTCAGCTCACCGATCCCGGTACGGGCCAGCGCTTCGACCGCCCATGAACCCACGCCACCAATACCAATAACACAAACGTGTGCAGCGCGAAGAATGTCCACTTCACTGTTGCCATAAAGACGACGAGTGCCGCCAAAGCGTTGATTGTAGCTGTCAGATGCTGGGGTATCGAGTTCACGCATATTGAAGTCCAGATGATCGATAGAAAAACAAAGAGTGCGATTTATACGCACTCTTTGATGAAATGTCTAGATAAGAGGCGGTTCCTCTTTCTTGGGTCGCTATTGTAGCTTTTCTGGCGGTAAAGCCCAAGGCGCTTGAGTTGGTGAGTTTTCCAGCCCAAGTTTCCACACTCGACCAAAATGCTTGTAGTGCCCTGCTTCCGTTCCCGCTCTCGCACCAATACCATGATACAGATCCAAATGGTTCTGTTTTACCGCACCACCAGTGTCTAAAACGATCAGCATTCGCAGTTGATGCGCACCGCTCCACGTACCATCCGCATTCAGCAATGGTACTTCCGCCAAGATTGGTGTGCCCATTGGTAAGATAGAACGGTCACCCGCGACCGCGGCCATTGGCAACAAAGGAATACCAGCCGATCCCGTTACTGGCGCTTCCGCTTTTGGCGCAAAGAAAACGTAAGAAGGGTTTTGCTCCAACAACTCGCGTACTGTTGCGTCGTCGTTGTCCATCACCCACTCTTTAATCGCTTTGAGAGACATTTTTTCACGCGGCACTTCACCACGTTCAATCAAAATGCGGCCAATACTAACGTAAGCTTTATTATTTTTCCCTGCGTACGCGAAGTACTCCAACGTATCATCATCTTCAAAATGCACATAGCCACTGCCCTGCACTTCCATCATAAACGGGTCAATACGATTAGGCGCATAACCTAGCACTAAACCTTGTCCATCTAGTGCTCCATTGTAGATCTCCGCGCGAGTCGGACAATCTGATGAGCAGTTTGGCTTGCCATAAACTGGGTACTTAAAAATGTCGTTTGGTGTATGACGCAGTTCCATCACGGGAGAGAAGTATCCGGTAAACAACACATTACCTTTTTTATCACCACCACCCAATTGCGCGGCTTGAATGCCAAACGCACTCAACGCACTGGTATCTCCGCTCTGTTGCGCCCACTCACTTAATCGTTGATATAGCGGTTGGTACATCTTCGCCATGGATGGTGACTTTATCACCACTTGCTCAGCTTGCTTGTTAAATTCAGTAAAATCGCGTGGTTTGTTAGACTCAACCACATCCACTTGATTGAGGATCTGAGGAAACTCACCATCAAGATATTGCTGAGCACGATCATTTTGTTGAGCACAGCCAAAGAGTAGGCTCAAAGAGATAATAGGAAGGAGTTTTTTTAACACGTGTCTTTTCCGTAAAAGAGAATAGCAAAAGGATGGCAAACAAATGCATACGGTGCAATTGAAAAGCAACGACAAAATGTTTCAACGCTAAGCCAATCCGTTTACTCGTTGTGAATTCATTCAGTTAATACAACATGATAGCAGCGGAAGAATTACGGAATTGTCCGGATTATGTTTGAAAGTAAGATTTACTGATTGAGAGATGAAATTGTGATCATCCATGTGACTCACAGACGCAAGAGATCTCTGCTTAACAGACAAAGATAAAAACGACTATCTTACCGCAATCCTTGCACGCCCCTCTAAACGGAATACAGGTAGATAATGTGCATTGGCATCCAGCTTCATTTCTGCATGCTGCTTACCCACAAAATTGAAGTTCCGCTCATTTGAACCCACTCGATACGAAAACGAATCCCCATCGAATTCAAAACTGGTCGCCACTGTAGAACCATTTACGGTAACACCGCGCTCACTCAACACAAATTCTTCACGAGCATAAGGCGCAACATCTTGCTCAACCCAGCGACCATAAATTGTCGATTTGGGAATGGGCGGATTAATGGTTCGAGTAATCAAATCACTATACAGCATGCACACGACAACGGTTCCAACTATCGCTATAAGCATGAGAGAACGCTCTAGCCACTTACGAAGCATTGATTTAGATGACGTTTTTGACAGATTTGAAGCAGTGATCGCAGCATTCTTATTAACAGCAGAAGACATGAGGTTCACGTATTGAGGAAAGACGCCACCATTGTAACCTTCCCTCTTAACGGGACCAAGAACCTACCTCAATATGTTTGTGCTTTATTCCAAAATTTCACCTTGCCACCGAGTGAATAAAAAGGCATCATTTTAACATAATTAAACAAAGGAATGGCTGTAGTGAAAATTCGTAGTACTGCTCTCGTAAAAGGATTCCGTCAATCAACACCTTATGTCAATGCTCACCGCGGAAAAACCATGGTGATCATGCTGGGCGGAGAAGCCGTCGCACACAAAAATTTTGGCAATATTATTAATGATATCGCACTCATGCACAGCCTCGGAATCAAAGTCGTGGTGGTGTATGGTGCACGTCCTCAAATTAATCAGCTGCTAGAAAAACAAGACCTCACTACGCCTTACCACAAAAATATCCGCATTACGGATGAATCGGCTTTATCTTTTGTTATGCAAGCTGCCGGACAACTTCAACTTGCGATTACTGCGCGCCTATCAATGAGCCTCAACAACACTCCGATGGCAGGCACCCAGCTCAATGTCGTTAGCGGAAACTACATCATTGCTCAGCCACTCGGCGTTGATGATGGTGTGGACTATTGCCATAGTGGACGCATTCGCCGCATTGACACCGATGCTATCAACCGCACTCTTGATCAAGGTTCAATTGTTCTGCTAGGTCCCATTGCTAGCTCTGTGACTGGCGAGTGCTTCAATTTATTATCGGAAGAAGTCGCCACCCAACTAGCGATAAAGCTGGGTGCGGATAAGCTGATTGGTTTTTGCTCCGAACAAGGTGTCATTGATGACAACGGCAATGCTGTCGCCGAGTTACTACCAATTGAGGCGGAGCATGTCATCAAAACGCTCTCTGAAAATACGTCTCCTGACCTAGATTACAACACTGGAACACTGCGCTTTCTTAAAGGCTCTATTGCCGCTTGCCGTGCCGGAGTACCTCGTAGCCACTTGATCAGTTATAAAGTAGATGGCGCCTTAATTCAGGAGTTGTTCTCTTTCGACGGTATCGGTACCCAAGTTGTTATGGCGAGTGCTGAACAAGTGAGGCAAGCTAATATTGACGATATTGGCGGTATCTTAGACCTCATTCGCCCGTTAGAAGAACAAGGTGTACTGGTTAGGCGCTCTCGAGAACAGCTAGAGCAAGAGATTGGAAAATTTACCATCATCGAAAAAGACGGCTTGATTATTGGCTGTGCTGCCCTTTATCCATACCCAGAAGAGCGTAAAGCTGAGATGGCTTGCGTAGCGATTCACCCTGACTATCGTGATGGAAACCGAGGTTTGTTACTGCTCAACTACATGAAACATCGTTCTAAATCCGAAACCATTGATCAGATTTTTGTCCTCACGACACACAGTTTGCATTGGTTTAGAGAGCAAGGTTTTTACGAAGTCAGTGTCGACTATTTGCCTGGAGCCAAACAAGGGTTATATAACTTCCAGCGTAAGTCAAAAATCTTAGCGTTAGATTTATAGCTTAACCTTAAACCAGGGAGCGAAACTTAACGTTCCGCTATACCAAAACCTCAAGGTGCGGGATTCAGTTCATTCACGCTCAACCCTGCACATCGAGCTTGTTTAGGAACGAGTTTGTTGAGGAATAAGGCCACACATAAACCCTACTCCGGACTAGCGGGTCATCATGTAAACCCAACTTAGAAATGCGCAAACCATTGCTTGATTTTTGTTCCAATTTTATCTTTTAAATATACATTTGGTTGGCTATACTCTGCTCGCTAGTGATTGGTTTTTAACCAATACGAAATGGATCTAGGTGATGTAATGTAGCCTTCACCCTAAAATACTGGGCAATTGAAAAACTAGTTAGCTCCGTATTGCACACCAAGGACAGTTGTTAATCTGACTTTAAATAAGCCGAGACGAGCACTGTTATGAGAACAATCATTTGTAATTCGCTTCAAAGCTTCTGGGATATGGCTGACAATCAGTTTTTAGAAGGCCTAGACGTCCACTGTGTTTTCCCCGTAAATGACGCTATCCGAGATTTTATTCTTGCTTATCAACAGCAATACAAAATACGCAGCGTGTCTTTTACCAATGCGTTTGCAAAACATGCATAAAAGAAGACCGAGCCATAAGCTCGGTCTTCTTTTACGTACGTAATTAATTCAAAACAAAATCATAGCTAACAAAGATGCAAAAATAGTGACTACGATAAAGATTAAAATAGTCCAGTACACTAGCCCAATACTTATGAACCACTTTGGGCAAACTCTACGAATATCTGTTAGCTTTCTTTTTTTGGCCAACTTAGGAAATGCAACTGCGGCAACAAGAGCTAATCCATGTATTAAGGCCCCAAAGTGAAATCCAGAAACTAAAGCAAGCTCAATATCTGTATAGTGCTCACTAGTATACGCATAGTGCTTTACTTTTTGCGGCGTGATAACAATAAGCAAAATACCTACTATCAGGTACCAAAAAACTAACAAAGCACCTGCAACAAAAAATGTAATAAAAGAAACTTCTAATAACTGCAAACTTCACCGACCTTCTATTCCAGCTCTCAAGTAATAGACATCCAAACCACCATTGAGCCTAAAGTGATCATAGCTAGAAGCAATAAAACGCTTATATAAATACGGCAAATTCCGATGAATAGACCGGAGCAAACTTGATGAATATCAGCAAAGCCCCTTCTCCTCGCTAAAGTTGGTAAAGCGACCGCCGCAACTAAGCCTACACCATGTACTAAAGCACCAAAGTGAAAACCCGAGACTAAAGCTAACTCTACTTCTGAATAATGTTTCGGATAAAAAGCAAACCGCTTCACCTTTAGTGGTATAAAAAATATAAAAATTGCTCCGATAATAACGAACCATAAAAACGTACCTCCTCCGGCGATAAAGAAGGTTAGAAAAGACGAGTCGAGCAATCCCATATTCAGCTGCCTTTGATATGTGAATGAGAAAGGAGAAATATATCGCTAAGAAAGAGCCTTACTCAATAACAATCCATTTTGCATGAAAACGAAATGGCAAATATAAGACCCGCCACAAAGAATCATCTTCGAAAATGTCACAATCACAAGTAAAAATTAATTCGTAAGCCGCTTTACTAACCCACTCGCACGAGTGGTTTTCACCTTAATGCCTCGCTTCAGAACATTAAGTTCGGCGTAAAGAGCTAAACGCTTTTTCGCGCGGGTAATGCCTGTGTAAATCAACTCACGGGTTAATATCGGGCTAAAGTCTGGTGGCAAAATCATCAGGGTGTAATCAAATTCACTGCCTTGCGATTTATGGATGGTCATGGCGTAAGCCGTTTCATGTTCAGGTACTCGGCTCGGTAAGACCGATTTCACACTGCCGTCAGGTAACTCAAAAAAGACTTTCAAACGCGGTTCTTCTTCAGTGTCATCTCGCATGCAAATACCAATATCACCGTTATACAAACCTAAACCGTGATCATTACGCGTAACCATGACGGGTCTGCCGTGATACCAAATTTCATCCTGAACTTGAATGAACTTGCGCGCCGCGAGCGCTTTCTCGATGCGTTGGTTTAGCCCAGCCACACCGAAGTCACCTTCACGGATCGCGCACAGCAATCGGCATTGGTTGAAGGTATCTAACACCGCTTTGGCTTTGTGCGTTAGCGACTCTGGCTCTCCGGTTTTAGGATCAGTTTCCTGTTGTCCAATGCGTTTGAGGTAACGACCGTATTCCTGCACCAACGTCTGCATCAGTTGGTTGTAATGTTGACTACTTAGCGCGAAATGTTCGATGTCAGAAAAGTCACGCGCCCAGACGTTATCTACGCTCGCAGCAGAACCTGAGTTAACCGCTTTTGCCAACTGACCAATGCCTGAGCGAGCGTCAAATCGGTAACTCTTTTGCAGCATACATAAACTATCGGCAATGCTAGATGCACTGTTACCCGTATGGGCTAAAGTATCGAAGCCCGTCAGTTTTGCGATGGCTGACGCCTGCTCTTTGCCATAACCCAACGCATGGAACGAACAGATATCACCCAACACTGCCCCTGCTTCAACTGAGGCAAGTTGATCTTTATCACCTAGCAAAATCAGCCGCGCATGTTTCGGTAAGGCATCGACCACTTTATACATCATTGGTAAATCGACCATCGACGCTTCGTCGATAACCAAAATATCCAAATGCAGTGGATTTTGCTTGTTGTGACGAAATTCTGCGCTATTAGGAATCGCACCCAGCAACCGATGTAAGGTACTCGATTCAGTCGGAATTTTGGCTTTTAGCTCCGGAGAAACTGGCAGCTCTTGCACCGCTTTACCAATGGACTCGGTTAATCGCGCCGCCGCTTTCCCCGTCGGGGCCACCAGCTTGATGGTTAGATTTTTCTCTTGCGTCGCCTGTTCAATCAAAGCAGCAAGCAATTTGGTTACTGTCGTCGTTTTACCCGTACCAGGGCCACCAGAAATCACAGCAAATCGACGAGTTAACGCAACCGCCGCCGCGACTTTTTGCCAGTTCACACAAGCTGAGAGTGGCACGAGTTCATCCAGTATTTGCAAATCTTGAACCTTGCGCGCATTGCTAAGCACGGAATCAATGGCGTGCCAATCCAACGATTCGCTTGCGACCACATCAAGGTGGTCACACACCAATTGCTGACGCAACACTTGGTTGCTGCTTCCCGCTTCTACTGCTTTGCCCAACGCGTTAAACAGAAAATGGTATTGGCGTGCGAACAGATGGTTGAGCAACTCCGATAATCGCGCAAACTCTTGTGGTTGCAAGTTAACTGCGGCGCCCAGCTGATTGAGCTTTTCCGCCAGTGTCACTTCATAATGCCAATAGCGATGCAGATACAGACGCTCACCATCGAACATTAAAGGCAAGGCTTCTCCTTGCGCGCCGACCACGCTGGAATTTTGTAATACTTGAATCCAGTCTATGCCTTGCAACTGTGTGTTAAGCGCCAATGCCGACTCACCAAACAGCCCTAGCTTACTGGCTAAATCCGTAGTTTGCCCTTGTGCATCGCACAGAGACAGACAGATATGTCCTTTACCAAGCTCACTACTGACAACACCAGCGATAAACGCCAGTGCTTGGCTGTCCGACTGTTCATCATGCGTTTGAGAATCAATAAAACAGGCGAATTGGTAGTCGAGCTGACGAATAGCACCTTTGTGCGCCAAGCGTTCCAACACTACCAATAGGCTATCTTGGTCAGAATGAAGATTGTGATTTGTCGTCATTAAAGTAGCTCCATCTGCCCGGCTTGAGTTGAGCGCGTTTCAAGTACTTGACCATCAATCAAACGATCCATCTCTTGTAAGAACTCGAAAGTTGGTTTCGCGGCAAAAATGCCGTGGTCACTCTGCCCATCCATGCCGCGCAAGAACAAGTAATACACGCCACCAAAGTGCTGTTCATAATCATAATTGGCCAATCGGCTGCGTAGGAAACGATGCAGGGCTAACGCATAAATCTGGTACTGCAAATCGTAGCGGTGATCTGCCATCGCCGATTTCAGAGCCTCACCATGATAGTGCGTCACATCGTCGCCAAGATGATTCGATTTCCAGTCAAGCACGTAGTATTTACCTTGATGTTCAAACACCAAGTCGATAAAACCTTTGAGCATGCCTTGCACGGTTTGGAAACCTAAATCCCCCGCTTTCGCCGACAACGGATCGTGACGTTGAATGACTCGGTTTAACGCCGGTGCAGACAAAACTTCAATCGGCAGCAAAAATTCCATCTCCACCAAACGTTGCGACGGTGCTTTTTGATTCAGCAGCAAAGACTTACCATCCAACGGCGTTGCGAGTACGGTATCAATCAATTGCTGTAAAATAGGTAGCCACTCTTCATCGAGCTGTTCGCTTTCCATCAAGCCAAGGATGATTTGTGTATTCTCTTCCGTAGTGGCTGGCTGAGTAAATTCAACTTCCTCAAACAAGCTGTGCAGGAACGTACCCGGACGCGCACCACGAGGGAAGGTAAAAATAGAGCGCTCTGGCTCCACCAAATCCGCTTCGTCTTGCTCTTCAGATGAGTCGATATCAAAACCCGTAATCTCAATCGTGGCATCATGCTCGGCGTGATGAGAGCCTTGCTTGACCAAGCCAGAATAACTGGTGATGCGCCAGTTTCTATCGATAGGGTTTTGCAGCTCTTTCGCGCTAAGATCGTGTATTTCTTCTTGTGGCGCTACGTACTTCTCTTCGAGTTGCTGCGGCGGATCGGCCACAACGACACAATCAAGCTCGTCTTGTTGCTTTGTTAAACCTTGTTGCAAATCGTTAATGCCACCTTCTTGACCATTTTGAATCAAATAGCCAATCGCACTGCGGTGTACACCAGTTGGCTCTTTGGTCGAACGGCCATTGCGCAAAGGTGAGGCACCGATAAAACACGCATACACAGCTCGCGTTAGTGCTACGTATATCAAGCGTAAGTCTTCCGCCAAACGCTCTTTATCCGCTTGCTTCATGGACGCATCGTTGCCAGTAATATCCAGTACCGTGCGGTCATTGGCTGCATCGTAATATTTGGCTTCACTGGCTTCTCGATAGCTGAACACAAACGGCAGAAATACGAGGTCATACTCCAAGCCTTTTGATTTGTGAATAGTTACGATCTGCACTAAGTTACGTTCCGATTCTAAACGTTGGATTTGGTCATCACTGCCACCCAAACAGTTTTCCGCATCACTGATAGACTGAGCGAGCCAACGCAGTAGACCGTGATCGCTGTCCAGTTCATTACTGGCTTGTTGAAGCAGTTCACCGATGTGCATTAAATCGGTAAGCACTCGCTCACCATTTTCACCCTGTGAACTCGCGCCTTCTTCTAGTAATCGCTCGGCAATATGGCGTTTGCTGATCACCGCCCGCAGCATCGGCAGCACACCACGCTGAACCCAAAGTTTGCGATATTCTTTGAATTCGTTTACGGCGTTTTCCCACACAATTTCATCGTTATTAAGTGCATCCAAACTTGCTGCATCAAGGGCAAACAGCTCAGAAGCAAGACTTGCACGCAGCGCACGGTCATTTTCTGGAGTCAGCACCGCTTGCAGCAAACGCTGTAAATCCTGCGCCACCGAACTGGTAAACACACTGTCTCGGTTAGACAGGTACACGCTGGCAATGCCTTGATCAGCCAACGCTTGTTTGATCATTCGACCTTCGCTACCTGTTCGAACCAATACCGCGATATCGCCCGCTTGAACCGCTTTCTGTTTTTCGCCATTCACCAGACACGCTTGCCCCTGTTGAGCCTGCGTCAAAATGGTTTGGATTTGGCTTGCGGTCGCCTCTGCCATTCGAGTCAAATACTCGCCTTTTGGTAGCGGTTTATCGTCCGCTTCTTGCAACCAATAAGTCAGCGCTGGTTGCTTTTGGCCACCCATAGTCCAAATGCGTTTTTCGGCATTGGGACTGTACTTAACGGGTAAGAACGGAATATCCGAATCGTAGATAAATGGACTGTCTGGCAAAGCAAATACTTGGTTTACCGCCTGCACCATATCTGCGCTAGAACGCCAGTTGGTTCCTAACGTGTAGTGGGCACTTACTTGGTTACGCGCTTTGATATAAGTGAAAATGTCTGCGCCACGAAAGCCATAAATCGCCTGCTTGGGGTCACCGATCATAAACAAACCACATTCCGGGTTGTTCAGATAAATACGGCTGAAAATACTGTATTGAAGCGGGTCGGTATCTTGGAACTCGTCAATCATTGCGACAGGGTACAAAGTACGAATACGCGCCGCTAAAAGCTCGCTTTCGTCCGTATCGATAGAAGCAGAAAGTTGCGTCAGCAAATCATCGAAAGAGAGCCACTGTTTTTGATTTTTCGCGTTGGCCAGCATCACACGACAATGCTCAATCGCATGAGCAAGCAGTGGCGCTTTTAAGCTGATTGGATTGGCAAGAAATGTTTCAATGGCTTCAAATACCGCATGCTGCGGCGCACTGCCTTTCGGTGTTTTTTCCAACAAGACGTTTTGCGCGAATTTCTCCAGCTTGTCTGGATAATCGTAACCTGTGGTTTCCGTTGCCGCCCAAGCATTCACCGCCTCCAACCACGTCGGCAGAGACTTTTTGGTGTAGCTGCGTTTGTTAATATCTGAATCTGAAATCAGCGTTAAGAAGTCATCTTGGCTTTCTCGCCACTGTGCTTTTAATTCATCAATTTTTTTCAAATTTTCAGTATGAAGATCAGCCAAACTACCTTTCATAGCAGGAACAGAAAGGCTTAGCGGCGCACCGGTTAAGTAATTGCTGATGTTAGACAACAACGCAGATGGAGAGCTCCATAGCTGGCGAATTTCCCCAGCCAAGGTAAATGGCAACGGGTAGAAATTGCGGCGCCAGTAATCGGCTACAACTTGCGCTTTTAGGTGACTTTCATCGGTCACAAACTCGTTATTAAATCGGCTGCCAGATTCAAACGCATTTTGCGTTAGCATACGTTGGCAAAAACCGTGAATGGTGTAGACCGCCGCCTCGTCCATCTGACGCTCTGCCTGCAATAAAATTTCTGCGGCTTGCTTGTGATCGTCAAACTCATTAAGCAAAGGTTGGATCACCGGGTCGGAACTCTGTCCACGCGCAAACGCGATTCGCGCATCATGGATTCTTGCCCTGATACGATCGCGTAATTCCGCAGTTGCCGCTTCGGTAAAGGTTACAACCAGAATTTGGTCGACCGTAAGCGGTACGCGATGTCGAGTTTCCGCGCTGCCATGACCAAGCAAAAGACGCAGATATAAACCTGCAATAGTGAAGGTTTTACCTGTACCTGCTGATGCCTCGATTAACCTCGCACCGTGCAGAGGAAACGTCATCGGTTCTAGTGGCGTTGGTTGAGGTTGCTCTGTGCGGTCTAACGTATGTAGAGGACACTCTGCACCTGACATTTGATCCATAACGCTGAATCTCTCCGGATTATTTACTAGGACGTATCACCTAATAAATGTGATCTATAGTTAAAAATTCTATTAATATGTTTAACAAGTTGGATAATTTAGAGCTTTGTGAGATCTTTCTCACGGTTATCCATAAGACGTACCGTTAGTATGCGCCCCACGAGATAAGCCAAACCTTTTTGGCGGCACAACTCAAATGAATTAAACAAAAGTATCATGGTCCCTCTGACCTTGTGGCCGTACAGCGAACGCCCTACAAAAAATAATGATTTTCTGGCGGCCACCCTACTCTTCCTTCTCTTTATCCAGCTGTCTTTATTACGCTTTCACATCATCAGCGTCTTGAACCGCTAAGCGCGCACCTTGCAGTACTAATGCTGTCAGCAAACGAACTTCTGAGGCCAACTCATCATTCCAAGCAGGCCAAATTCGAGAGATGTACGCATTACTGCCTTCGCCCGGGCTCATGAAGCCATCATTGAATGCGTCAGCCATTTTCTTCAAAGATTTCTCTTCGTAATCTACCCACTGACCGCGGCTAAAGCCCGCTTCAACACAAGCCAACGCCGTTTTCGGGAAATAAGGCAAAGGCTTAGTCATGCCTTCGAAAAATAAGCGAACTAATTCAGTCAGTAGCTGTTTGGCATACTGCGCATCGGCAATTTCTGGGTAGATCAAATGCAGCGCGCCTTCTTTACGATCGTAACCAATGATGTGAGTTTTCTTAGCATGACCCGACGCCGACATGGCAAGGTGATCGATCCACGCAGCAAGGTAATCCTGCGAGCGAATCTTACCGCTTCGATAGCGAATCAAACCGGATTGGTAGCATTGAGTTAGCCAACCTGTTAGGCGAACGTTTTTCTCTTCGCCTTCATTTCGCTCAAACAAGGAATCAAACGTCAGGTCGATTTCCAAATCGTCTTGAGGCGCACCAGATAAAAACGCCAGTTTATCCACCAGCTCTTCCGCCTGAACTCGGTTGGTTTCAAATTCGATATCACCAAACGCCCCCACCGGCAGTTTGCCTTGCGCGCGCTGTTGACTCATAAAGTGTTTAAGCACCTCTGTTTTTTTCTCTGGCTGCATCAATGTCGCTTCAAGCAAGGTTTCTAACAGCTCATCACGCATTTGATAGCTTTCCAAACCACCTAAAACAAAGGGTTCGTCGTCTTCCATCACCGGTAGTGGCGGTTCAAAGATTACTTTTAAACGACGATTGAAAAAATACTGCACTGGTAAACGCCAGAAACGTTGCAACTCGACTAAGTCGAGCTCAAGCGGGAACGTCGCTCCCAACAGATAGTCGTCTAATGCCCGATTAAAATCACGACGGACATAGCCTTGCGATTGACTGCTTTGAGTCAATGCCGCTGGAATCCACTCTTTCGCGTAGCTAGCATGCATGCCTTGGAACGCACTTGGGCTAAACGGCACCATGGCGTGGGTATTCACCAACGCATTTAATAAGTTGTCGCCAGACTCATCAACGGGCAACGCTTCATCACCACTTAAACAATAGTTTTGGTGGCAGTATTCCATCAGCTCAGAAACCAGAACCGAAGGCACTCGCTCGGTGTTGTCTTGGATTGAACGGCCAACATAACTGATGTAGAGCGTTTGCTGTGCAGACAACATCGCTTCGAGGAATAGGTAACGGTCATCATCTCGGCGCGAACGGTCGCCCGGCTTGGTTCTTCCTGTCATCAAGTCAAAGCCTTCTGGCGGCATAGAACGCGGGTACACGCCGTCATTCATCCCCAGTAGACATACGGTTCTAAACGGAATAGAGCGCATCGGCATCAGGGTACAAAAGTTCACTTGACCAGCAAGGAAGCGCTGGCTGACTCGTGTGCCAGATAATTTATTTTGAAGGTATTGGCTGATGATCGACGGCGATAACGCATCATCAAATGCGGCATCAGCTAACTGCTCTTTGAGTTGGCTGAGCGTATCGCGAATGGATTTGAGCGCCATTTCGCCTTCTAACTCAACTGAGAAGAAGTCATCCAGCAGTGAAACCAAAGTCTCTCGCCAACCATCGATAGTTTGAACATGAGAAAGTTTGCTTCGATAAGTGCTAATTTGTTGGATAAAGTGTGCCAACTTGCCCGCCAGCTCTGCGCCCATGCCTTGCACTTCGTTGTACGGAGACAAACTGCCTTGCTCGGTTTCAAACAAGCCTGCGGATTCTGGCATCGCGTAGCCAAGCAACATGCGTTGAATACCAAATTGCCATGTGTTTTGACGGGTTTCCGGCAGTTCAAATTCGCGTCCGGTATTGGCGTCCAACCCCCAGCGAATTCCCGATTCCTCAACCCATTGTTTAGCTTGTAAGAAATCACCTTCGCTGAGTTCAAAACGCTTTAATATCGCCGGAGTTTCCAGAAGTTCGAGTAGTTCTGATGCCAAACAGCGCGTATTGGGTAAGTTCACCAACTGCATAAATGCGGCCAGAATTGGGCTCTCTTGATCGGCGGTTCGGTCAGAAATCGAATATGGAATAAAACGCTCACCCGGCGCGTTACCAAAGACCGCCTGAATCGCAGGGCTGTAAGCGTTGATGTCCGCGACCATCACGATAATATCGCGCGGTTTTAACGTTGGGTCAGCATCGAACATAGCCAACAGTTGATCATGCAGCACTTCAACTTCGCGCATCGGGCTGTGACAAGCGTGTAGGCTCAGTGATTTATCACCCAAGCTAACCACTTGTTTGTGATGACTGTTTTCAATCTGTTGATCATCTTGATGTTCTTCAAGATTGAGAATATCCGCTTGCAATTGATGGAGCAGACTGTCGCGCTCAACATCAACAAAGGCTTCGATTTCATGAGATTCCAGCTGAGACAACAGATACATATTGTCGCGCCCGAGTTTACCCATGGATGCCAACAGACTGTTTCCGACCACATCGGTGTGCAGCTCATCGATCACATTATCTTCCAGTGATCCTTTCAGTTGCTCAGTTTCACCTTGCACTTCCGAGTGATCGTCCTGCCACACAACGTGCTGACGATGTTTCGCCGCCAAACGAGCCAGATATTTGCGATCTCGAACTTCACCCCAGTAATAATGACACGGGTTGGTGAACATCAGATGCACGTCGATGTGTTCACCAATTGCTTTTAGCGCATCCATATAGCGAGGCGGCAACGAAGAAATGCCAAAAACAAACAAACGCTTGGGTAAATGGTCAAAATTGCCGTTAAAACTCTCTAACGTGTCGATAAAGTGCTCATAAAGGTTGGCACGGTGATATGGAGACTGTCCTAATGACACAGTGTGATCATACAACGCTTGCCATAAGATCGGCTGCCACGGATGCTCATCTTCCAGCTCTGGCACACTCTGCCCTGCTTCCCAACTTGCGATCCACTCCGGACGATACACCAAGTAACCATCGAAAATATCGGCAATTTTCTCAGCCAGTTGATACAGCTTAGAGTGATCACTGTCATCTTTGAGGTACTGCGCTAACGGCGAAAACACGTCTTGGTTGAGAAGCCCCGGCAGCAGATGCATCAACTTCCAAGTCATCGCTTCTTTGTTAAACGCACTGCGTTTTGGCACGTCTGGCAACACCTGCGTAAACATTTCCCAAATGAAGGTAGCAGGAAGCGGAAAATCAATGTTCGCGGCAACACCAAACTCTTTGGCCAATTCCATTTTTAGCCACTGGGACATGCCCGGACTTTGAACCAGAATTTGTTCTTTTTCGAACGGGTTTTCCAGCGGACTGATTCGAATCAGTTCGACAAGGAGTGATTTAAGAACGTCAACTTGGTTGGAGTGATAAACAGTAAACAAATTGGGAATACCGAGCGCCGATTGAAACTGTTAGCTAGCTTAGCACAGCCCCATTTAAACCCGCAGTGATCTCACGTTCGGAAAAAACAAAAGGTTATATATCACTCAAATAGAGTATGAATCTTCTGAATTTTCACATGTCAATCAAGTCTGACACTTCCATACAAAATGTGACATTCGTCGCAACTATTCCATAATAAAAAACACTGTTTTATACTCCCTCTACCCATAATTTATAAACAAACAAAAAGTATGTTTCGCAAACTGTCTTCCAACAGCGCTTGGCTGATTGCTTTTTTTGCTTGCTTTGCAGTGTACCTGTCGATCGCTTGTTATCCTTTTGTGTTGTCTAACAATCAGAATGAACCGCTAACCTTGTTGCAAGGTTACTATTTGGTTTCGACTCAATATGGCTGGCAGGGCTTGATCGCTCTTCCATTTATGTTGTTGAGTTTATTGCTCTCTTTTCTACCGACTCGAGCATTCAAAGGTATCGTGATCGCTATCGCGATCTGTCTATTGATCATGTTTAAAGTCGATATCCTCGTTTTTCAGCAATACAAACTTCACATCAACGCCCTATTAATCCGTATGTTTTTCGAAGGTGGCGGTGATGTCTTCGATATTTCTTGGATGAGTTGGCTTATCTTCGTCAGTGAAGTTGCCGTTCTGGTGATCGGGCTCGCCTGTACCGTTTGGGTAAGTAATAAACTGGCACAAAGCCGAGCTAAGTTCGTTTTGATCAGCGTTTGGTTTGCTGTATTGCTTAGCACGCAGATGATTCATGCGTACAAAAACGCACTTTACGACGATGAAGTCAGTCAGTTTTCGAATAACTGGCCACTTTACTACCCGCTGACGGCTCGTAAATTTATTTACAAACACGACCTAGTGGATGAGAACATTGCATCGAAGAACCGCGTAGAGTTAACCAACATTGAACGTAGCTCACTCAACTACCCGCTTGCGCCGATTCAAGTGCAAAGCAAAGAGAAACAGCCCAATGTTTTGTTTATCTTGGTTGACGCGTGGCGCTACAGTGATGCGACGCCGGAAGTCATGCCAAATGTCAGCAAGTTCGCCGAAAAAACGGTGAATTTCACACAACATATGAGCGGCGGCAACTCAACTCAAGCGGGTATTTTCAGCCTGTTTTACAGCTTGCCAGCGACCTACTGGGAAAGCTTTTACGCAAGTCAACGCTCTCCTGTGTTTATGGATACGCTGCAAGCAGAAGGCTACCGCATGGGCATTTTTGGCTCAGCACCGCTCACCAGCCCGCCACTTTCTCGCACGGTATTCAAAAAAGTGTCGGACTTGACCCTGAAACAAACTGGAGAAACAGCTGTCGAGCGCGATCAGCAGATAACAGACAAGTTCATCGAGTTCCAAAAGCAGGACAGCGACAAGCCGTACTTTGGTTTTCTGTTCTACGATGCCGCCCACGGCACGGTGTTTCCTGAACCTGAATTTGCGAAATTCAAACCATACTGGGAACGCGTTGACCACATTTTGCTCAACAACGATTTTGACGCTTCGCTTTACCACAATCGATACAAGAACTCGTTGTACTACATCGACAGCTTGATTGGTGATGTGCTGAAAAACGTCGACTTAGACAACACCATTGTGGTGATTTCATCAGATC
Source organism: Vibrio sp. D431a (assembly GCF_030248655.1). NCBI lineage: Bacteria > Pseudomonadati > Pseudomonadota > Gammaproteobacteria > Vibrionales > Vibrionaceae > Vibrio > Vibrio sp. D431a. The sequence continues at coordinate 115,074 of NZ_JAHGAP010000027.1, forward strand.
ATGGTGAAGAGTTTAATGACCATAAGATGAACTATTGGGGCCACACGGGTAATTACAGTGACGTTCAAGTGCATGTGCCTCTTTACGTGTACATGCCAAATCGTCAGCCAGAGCAAGTTGATTACCGCACGACCCATTTTGACGTCGTGCCAACCATGATGAATACGCTGTTTGACGTTCAAGGCACAACGAGTTCATACAGCGTTGGTCATAACTTGTTTGATAGCTCTGCCTCTCGCGATTGGTATATTGCAGGCAGCTACTACAACTATGCATTGGTCGGCAAAGAACTGATGCTTGTGGTCAACCCTGGCGGGCACTCTCAGCAACTGAATCGCCAGTTAAAAGTCGAGAAAGAACAGAAAGTTCCTGTCGATATCATTCGTCATTCTCTGGATGAGATGTCGCGATTTTACAAAAAAGGCTAGCGTCCAACATCGACGCCGATTGAAATAAAAAAGCCTCTTGGTTGTAAGACCAAGAGGCTTTTTCCTATCTGCTATTTAAGCGTGATGAGCGTGCATCAAGCGTGGCTGAATCAACAAGTTGCTGATGTATTGTAAGGCCACATAAGAGACAACAAATGTTGCCACAATCAACTCAAGACCAGCTAAGCCTCGCACTTGTTGAACATAGTGCGCAGCCAATCCTTGCAACTCCATCCAATTCGCCATTTTAAACAGCGCCGTCGCACCGATCACCATCGGGAAGGTAAACGCTGCATAGCCAGGGCTGAATGGCAGTCTAAGCAATTTAAAGAACGCGAGATATATGATGGCTGTCATCAATACCGCGATACCAAATAGCATAGCGATGATCACTGGTGATGGTGTCGCAGTGACCGTTAAGTACCCTGCCAATGATAGACTTGCTGGCGCTGCCATGATTGCCATTGTTGGTTTCGCTGCATCCGGAATTTCATGGGTGAACATGAAACGGTAAATCATCATCGGCAACATGATCGCGTACGCCACCATACCAAACATCAATGCACCTTGTGCCACTGGTGCTAGCATCGGGTTGCCAGAGAAAGACACATCCGCAACGATGATACCCACAGGCGGTACAAACCAACTAGGAACCATGTGGTGCAATTCAAAATCTTTGGCGCGATGGTAAACAAAGCTCACCAAGAATACGATGTGCAAAACCACCGCAATCAGCCAAAGCGCATCGCCAGCTAATGGGTAAAAATGGCCGAGAGAGTTCGATACCACCATAGTGCCCATCGCAAATGTCGGAACCACGCTGCCCACAACCGGATGAGCAAGATCTTGTCTCAATAGATGATTATGTAGCAAAAACTTGGTTGCCAATATAGCCAACAATATGCTCGCGATACCCGCACTAATCCACTGTCCGTAGCCATGTAATTCGGCGAAGTTTTCCCAACTCCAGCCCAAGCTTGCAATACCAAGAGCCAAACCCGCCATTGGAGTTGGCGCTCCCATTACTTTTGCTTTTGTTCTTTGAATCATGATGACCTCAACCAGACTCACTCTTGATGAGACGTATAATACGCTTGCACTTCGTTCCGATATATCTAATTATTTAAAACAAACGTTCAGAATTACTTAACGGTGGGGTATGGCAAGTCACATTTCTCTTAAACAACTGAAAGTGTTTACGACGATCACGCAGCACAAAACGCTCACAGCGGCTTCTGATAGTCTCTTTTTATCGAAAGCCGCAGTGAGCATGGCACTCTCAGAATTAGAAAAGCAGATCGGCCATCACTTATTTGATCGTGTTAATAACCGACTGATTTTGAACCAAGAAGGTCAAAAACTACTGCCACTGGCGGATGAATTACTCAACCGAGCCAAGGACATCGAGAGCATTTTCGATGGTGACCAAGCGCTATCGGGCCAACTTCGCATTGGTGCCAGCGACACCATTGGCAACCAAGTCGCGCCCTATTTGCTTAGCGAATTTCGTCAGCAAACGAACCATCGTTCTCAAAGTCTGTTCATTTCTAACTCCGCACAAATCTGCGACATGCTGACCGATTACGAGTTAGACATAGCCCTCATTGAAGGCAAAACACTTCACCCTGAATTGCAGTCTACCCAGTTTAGCGAAGATGAAATGTGCGTGATTTGCGCGCCCAATTCCCCAGCCGCGCACGAAGGGCCAGTAAACTTAACCGAGCTAGAAAACAGTGAATGGATATTGCGAGAGGCAGGCTCTGGTTCACGCGAATTTTTTATGCGCGTTGTCGCGCCGCGCTTGGAACATTGGCATGAAGCTTTTCAGCTCAATACCACCGAAGCGTTGATCAACTCAGTATCGGCAGGGTTAGGCTTGGGCTGTTTGTCACGTTTGTCTGCAGAACCTGCTATTCGTGACGGCCGCGTAAAACTGCTCGACATGCCTTTAGATATGAAACGTCGCTTCTGGTTACTGGTTCATAAAGAGAAATATCAAAGCCCATTGCTCAAAACGTTTATCGAATTTTGCCAAGATTGGGAGCGACCAACAAACCTTCCTTTGGCGGACAAATCCGCAAAGTGAAACCAAGATAGTTTAAATGCTAGTCAGTTAGTTGTACGTGTCTCTCATTCTGAGGCTTGTCGCTAGACTTGATTGGTCAAAAACTGTATAAAAAGCCAGTATCAATACACCAAATTAGGGGACCAACCATGGCTGTAATCGTCAAGTACGTGGTAGAACGCAATGGAGAAGAGAAAATGACTTTTACCTCTAAAGCGGAAGCTGACGCATACGACAAAATGCTGGATATGGCAGACGAGTTATTCTCACTGCTGGGTAAAAGTGAACTTCTAGAAGACGAAGGTAAGCAAGAAGATCTTGCAATGTTCCTTGCGCAAAACAAAGAAGAAGTGCTTTACGCTCTTGGTGCAAAACGTAAACCTGCACCAAAAAAAGCAAAGAAGCTTGAAGCTGTTGAAGAAGATAGCGAGCAAGAAGACGCTGCATAAGCCTCTCATTTGTTTAGAAAAAACGTCGCATTATGCGGCGTTTTTTTATTCCTTCCGTTTATCTCCATATATCTCTGAGAATATAAAGAACCGATTTAATATCCCAAATTGCTCTAAATTTCATGTTGCAGATTAGTGTGACTTAGATCTAGTCTAAATGGGTTCGGTGATGGGGTACCACCGGAATCGAAAGATTCGAACCGCTGTTAAAGCTAATGACTCCTACAGAAACGAAAACAGGTCAGCCCTGTTGGAAGTGCTTTCGCTTATGTTGTGAAAGCGAGAGTTCTGTAGTGAGCAATTCAACTCTTCTCCAACCCCGCTCCTGTTTTCTCAAAAATTAAAAATACACTGGGAAAACATTATGCAATATTCACACGAAATCCAATCAATGTGCCCGATTCAACGCGGCGATCTTCATGCATCTGCACCGATCCCTGTTGAAGGCGCAATGATCAATCCAAAAGACGTTATCGCGATTTCTGGTCTTAGCCACGGCGTTGGCGCTTGTGCTCCTCAACAAGGTGCAGCAAAACTGACTCTTAACATCAAAAACGGCATCATCGAAGAAGCTTTGATCGAAACGATCGGCTGTTCAGGCATGACTCAATCAGCCGCGATGGCCGCAGAAATTCTAACAGGCAAAACCATTCTGGAAGCACTGAATACCGACTTGGTATGTGATGCTATCAACGTCGCGATGCGCGAAATCTTCCTTCAATTTGTTTACGGTCGTACTCAATCTGCTTTCTCTGAAGGTGGCTTGGAAATTGGTGCGGCATTGGAAGACCTTGGTCAAACTCAACGTAGCCAAGTGGGTACTAGTTACTCAACTAAAGCAAAAGGCGTGCGTTACATGGAGTTAGCAGAAGGCTACGTAACAAAACTCGCGCTAGACGAAAACAAAGAAGTGATTGGTTACCAATATCTCAACCTAGGCAAGATGATGAAAGCCATCAACGAAGGCGTATCTGCAGCAGAAGCCGCAGACAAAGCAACGGGGACTTACGGTCGTTTTGACGAAGCCGTAACGACCATCAACCCACGCCAACAATAATTGCCACCAAGAGGAAAGAGATTATGAACACTCCAATTACTGAATCTGTACGTCGCACATTAGACGAAATGCAACTTTCTTCTCCGGAAGAGGCTTACCAATACTGTATGGATCGTGGTATCGACCCTAAAGCACTAGTGATGGACACTCAACCTATCGCGTTCGAAAGCGCGGCCGATGCCTACACACTGGGTACGGCTTTGGCGATTTTCCGCGGAGCAAAAACAGCAGAAGAAGCTGCAAACATCATCGGTGAAGGTCTTCAGGCGTGCACTAAACCCGGCAGCGTGGCAGAGCAACGCCAAGTGGGTATCGGTCACGGTGCATTGGCGGCTCGCCTACTGAATGAAGAAAGTGGCTGTTTTGCTTTCCTTGCTGGCCATGAGTCATTCGCAGCGGCAGAAGGCGCAATCAAAATCGCATTGAACGTGAACAAATCACGCAAAAATCCGTTGAAAGTTATCCTAAATGGCTTGGGTAAAGACGCCGCTTACCTAATCTCACGCATCAATGGTTTCACTTACGTACGCACTCAGTACAACTACCAAACTGGTGAGTTAGTGGAAGTAGAACGTCGCCGTTTCTCCCAAGGTCCACGTGGTGAGATCCTTTGCTACGGTGCAGACGATGTACGTGAAGGCGTGGCTATCATGCATAAAGAACAAGTGGATGTGAGCATCACTGGTAACTCAACCAACCCGACTCGCTTCCAACACCCAGTAGCAGGCATCTACAAAGCAGAACGTAACCATGAAGGCATGCCTTACTTCTCTGTGGCATCAGGAGGTGGTACTGGTCGTACTCTACACCCAGATAACGTGGCGGCAGGTCCTGCCTCTTACGGTATGACCGATACCATGGGTCGCATGCACGCTGATGCTCAGTTCGCGGGTAGCTCTTCTGTACCAGCGCACGTTGCAATGATGGGCTTCATCGGCATGGGTAACAACCCAATGGTAGGGGCAACGGTTGCACTTGCCGTAGCCGTCGGTGAACTTAGCCTTTAAGCCGATTTAATCGCTTTCTATCCAAAGCGATTAAATCCAACAAACCCAGTGTAGGGGGAGTGACTTCGGTCCTCCCCTTATTTTTTGCTGCGCCCCTTTTCCAACTTCACTTTGTCTTTACCCCAAATCGGTCTGAGAAGGCTTTTGCGACACATTTCTCATCAGACAAACATATCTCTAAAAAGACAAAAGGTATCCATCTACAGACTTTCTCCATTTCCCCTCTTTAAACTCCCCAACACTCTCTTTATGATGACTGACAACTTAATTATTTCTTGTCAGTGAACAGACGAGACACAAGACTCAACACATGGAGATCAACTATGGCTTTCTTCTCTCTAGCCTTTGGTACGGCAACTAAAAACCGCGACGGCAAAATCATCGAAGCGTTTTTCCCAAACCCAGTTCTTAACCCAAGCGAAGCGCTTGTTAACGCACTAGCAGCAGTAGCAGGTTATGAGCAAGGCAACCAAGCTATCGAGATCTCTGCAGCACAAAGCGCAGAACTGGCAGCAGCATTTGAAGCAAACGGCGATGCGGCAAACGCTTCTTTCGCAGCAAAAGCAGCAGAATCAGCACAACCACTTGTACTGGTTATCCTTGCAACTGACGAGCAGCCACAAAGCGTTGCTGAAGGTTTCCTAAAACTTCAACTTATCTCTAATCGCCTAGTTCAACCACACGGTACGGTACTAGACGGTATCTTCGGTCTACTACACAACATCGCATGGACTAATGAAGGTCCAATCGACCTACCTGAACTAGCAGAGCGTCAAATCGAAGCTCGCCTAGCGGGTCGTGCACTAAGCGTAGATTGCGTAGACAAGTTCCCTAAAATGGTGGACTACGTGGTACCAACTGGCGTTCGTATCGCTGACACTTCTCGCGTACGTCTTGGCGCACACGTTGGCGAAGGCACAACGGTAATGCACGAAGGCTTCATCAACTTCAACGCGGGTACAACAGGCGTGAGCATGGTTGAAGGTCGTATCTCTGCTGGCGTAGTGGTTGGTAACGGCTCTGACATCGGCGGCGGCGCATCTATCATGGGTACGCTATCTGGCGGCGGTAAAGTTGTGGTTTCTATCGGTGAAAACTCTCTACTAGGCGCGAACGCAGGTCTTGGCTTCCCAATGGGTGACCGTTGTACTATCGAATCAGGTCTGTACGTAACTGCTGGTTCTAAAGTGCGCATGCTAGATTCTGAAGGCCAAGAAGTAGAAGTTGTGAAAGCCCGCGATCTTGCTGGTGTTTCTGACCTACTGTTCCGTCGTAACTCTGTAACAGGTCAAATCGAGTGTCTTGCAAACAAGAGCGCGGTTGAACTGAACAGCGAACTGCATAAAAACAACTAGTTCATTCGTGAATTAGCCCTACGAAAAATCCCCCAGCAGGAAACTGTTGGGGGATTTTTTAGCTTACAGCAAAATGCGTGATTACTGATTTAAAAAGCTGACCGCTTTATCTGGGAAATCAGTAAACAAACCATCCACTTTTACTTGGTTGTAGTACACATCCATCATGCCTTCAAAGCTGTCAGTGTACGCTGGAATGCGTCCTGGATCGGCGCGGAACGTGTATGGATGCACTTGCAAGCCAGCGTCTTTTGCAGCCTTCATCAACGGCTTGATGATGATATTGTCTTTGGTTGACTTATCATCCACCAGCATCGGCTTCCAAGGTCCAATTCCTTCCGCGTAACTCGCTACTTTCTTCATTCCGTCGGCTTCGAACATCCAGTCATAACTGTATGGTGTTGCCTTGTCGCCTTTGTACACCATAGTTTCGTTCCAGTCCGTGTAAGCCATAAGCTGAACGAGCTTTAAGTCCATGTCCATTGCAGGCATGAGTTCACTGTTGATGCGTTGAAGTTCATTCGCATCAAAACACTGAAGGTAGACTTTGTCGTCTTGAGAGCCGTAACCGTACTGCTTCAAGACTTTAAGTACTGCTTTAGAAATGTCCTTACCTTCATGACGATGGAACCAAGGCGCTTTAATTTCTGGGTAAATACCGATGTCATAACCCAGCGTTTTGTTTAAGCCTTGGATCAGCTCAATCTCTTCAGCAAACGTCGGCACGGTGAAGTCAGATTTCCACATAGGGAATCGGGTTGGATAGCCCGCTACTTTGTTGCCTTTCTCATCGATGTTGAACCCTTCGGTAACTCGCAAGGATTTGATTTCCGCCAGAGTGAAATCAATCGCGTAATAACGACCATCTTTACGTGCACGATCAGGAAAACGCTCCGCAACATCCGTTACGCGATCGAGATAATGGTCATGCAACACAACCAACTGGTCGTCTTTCGTCATTACCACATCTTGCTCTATGTAGTCAGGTTTCATTGCGTAAGCAAGTGCTTTGGCTTCTAGCGTGTGCTCAGGCAAGTAGCCCGATGCGCCACGATGCGCAATGACAAGCGGCTTCGCAATCGCACCAGCAGAGAGGCTAAGTGCTAAAAAAGTAAGACATACTGACTTTGTTTTCATTGTTATTTCCTTGATAAAGCGAAGAGGCAGTATTCCACTGCCTCTTTAAATAAATATTACGCTAGCGCTTCCTTCTCGCGCTCTTTTTGCTCGTGGTGCGCACGTTCACCTAAAAAGGCGTACATCAAACACACGATAGAAGTAATACAAGAACCCACTAAGATGATAAAGCCACCATCCCAGCCAAAGTGGTCTACGGTGTAGCCCAAAATCGCGTTTGCGGCAACTGCCCCACCCAGGTATCCAAACAAACCAGTAAGACCAGCGGCAGTACCTGCCGCTTTCTTCGGAGCGAGTTCAAGTGCGTACAAACCGATCAGCATAACCGGACCATAGATTAGGAAGCCAATTGCAATAAGCGCCATCATATCTACTGTTGGGTTGCCTGCAGGGTTAAACCAATAAACCATCACTGCAACTGTCACTAACACCATAAATAAGATACCAGCAGGTGCACGACGACCTTTGAACAATTTGTCAGAGATCCAACCACACAATAGTGTTCCTGGAATGCCAGCCCATTCGTATAAGAAATAAGCCCATGACGATTTATCTACCGAGAAATCCTTCGCTTCTTTTAGGTAAACAGGTGCCCAGTCCAGTACGCCGTAACGAATTAGGTAAACAAATGCGTTTGCAATTGCAATCGACCAAAGAAGTTTGTTGTTGAAGACGTATTTGAAGAAGATTTCCTTCGCTGTCATTTCTTGTTCATGGGACTTGTCATAGTCATCTGGGTAATCGTCTTTGTATTCTTCAATAGGAGGCAGACCACAAGACTGAGGGGTATCGCGAACCGTCATCCAAACAAACACAGCAACTAACGTGGCGAAAAATGCAGGAACATAAAATGCAGTGCGCCAATCATCATTAAATGCCCACAGGCCAAGAATAAATAGTGGACCAATCAAACCGCCACCCACGTTGTGCGCCACGTTCCAAACCGAAACGATCTCACCACGCTCTTTACGTGACCACCAGTGCACCATGGTTCGGCCACAAGCAGGCCACCCCATCCCTTGGAACCAACCGTTTAAGAAAAGCAAAATGAACATCGCAGTGACGCTACCAGTCGCCCATGGCATAAAGCCAAAGCAAAACATCACTAATGCAGACATCAATAGGCCGCCACTAAGGAAATAGCGAGGGTTGGAGCGGTCTGAAACGCTGCCCATTAGAAACTTAGAGAGACCATATGCAATGGAAACAGCTGCCAAGGCGACACCTAAGTCTCCGCGGCTAAAGCCTTGCTCGATAAGATAAGGCATCGCCAAACTGAAGTTTTTACGAACTAGATAGTAACCGGCGTAGCCAACAAAGATACCGATAAAGAGTTGCCAACGGAGGCGAGAGTAGGTGCTATCGATGCTGCCAGGGGACAGACGATCAATGTGCGCCTTAGGTTTGAATATTCCAAACATAGGAACCTCATTATTTTGTATGCGATGGTAAAAACACAAAAGGAGCGAACGAAACAAAATAAATCTTCGTTCGAAAGTTCATGAATTGTATGGAGTTAGGATTTTATTTCTGTGACAAATGTTGCACATGGATTAAATATAAGTAAATACAGTAAATTATATGAGCATTAATTAGATCATCGTTCAACTTTACTCAAGATTCGTTAATATTAAACTGATGTTCAAACCTCTCACTTGAGCATTCCAATTCGAAACCTTTGAAACAAAGGCTCGAATTAGAACATAAACTAACCGTAAAAAGGGCGATTTACGCCTGCCCTACTCGCTCCGAACCAACTAATAACTAAAAAGCTGAAAAACGATCACGTTTAGCATCAAACGAAATAAAAAAAACAATTTTTATTTGAATACAAGCCGAAGCAATGATTCACAAACACAAGACATTAACAGCGTTTATTCTCTTATCAACTCATCCTATTGGTACCAATGGGATGACGATTTTTTCTAAAAGTCCAAACATGACAGCGTATTTTTTATATCACTGCTATCCCTTGATACATTTGACATTCCGCTACTCCTTTAGGGTTAATTGCTACACAAGTTCTGTGCAATAAGTCTCCAAGCACGTAGCAGCTTCACAAAACTCCTCTTACCAGTTGTGCATTCTTTTTCACATCGGTAATTTGAGCGCTCTCATCACTGGCCTCGTGACAAATAAATTATTTTCGTTGTGTTCTTTTCCGGTTAAAAGATGCGCCATTTAACAAAAACGAAGACTTTGATTAACAAATTTATGCTCAAACGCTCATTTTTAACGCTCGTTTGTTTTCGCAAACGTTTATATATGCACAATAGTATCGTGCTAGACAGGCAAAAATGATCAAAGGACTTTTAACATGACAACGAACAAACACCCCTCTCTGCTCGGAGAATGTTTGGCCGAGTTTATCGGTACAGGACTACTTATTTTCTTCGGCGTAGGCTGTGTTGCAGCCTTAGTTCTAACAGGCGCATCATTTGGACAATGGGAAATCAGTATTGTATGGGGCTTCGGTGTCGCCATCGCTATTTACTGTACGGCTGGCGTCTCTGGTGCACACATCAACCCTGCCGTTACCATCGCACTTGCTATGTTCCATGGTTTTGATAAGGCGAAAGTGGTGCCATACATTATCGCTCAAATGCTTGGGGCATTCTGTTCTGCTGCATTGGTATACAGCTTATACAGCAACCTTTTCACCGACTACGAAATCGCTCATAACTTCGTTCGCAGCAGCCAAGATGCACTAGCAACTGCTGGTATCTTCTCAACCTATCCGCATGCCTCCCTCTCTTTCTTTGGTGCTTTTGCTGTGGAATTCGTTATCACTGCTGTGCTGATGTTTGCGATTCTGGCTCTGGGCGATGAAAATAACGGCGCGGCACGTGGCGCAATGAACCCTCTATTAATCGGTATTTTGATTGCCGTCATCGGTGGTTCACTTGGTCCACTAACAGGCTTTGCGATGAACCCTGCTCGTGACTTTGGACCAAAGCTGTTCGCTTACTTCGCAGGTTGGGATTACGCTCTGACAGGTGCTAAAGACATTCCTTACTTTATCGTGCCTTTACTTGCTCCGATTGCAGGTGCGTGTTTTGGTGGTTGGTTGTATCCAAAAGCGATTGCCGCTTACCTTCCACAACAAGGCCACGGTTGTACGATTCCAAACCAATGTGAGACGGAAGAAGAAACAGAAGAAGCTAGAGCTTAAAACTGACGTAACTCGAACATTTACTAAAATATAAATAACGAAACAAAAGGATTCTTACCATGACTGAGCAAAAATACATTGTTGCCCTAGACCAAGGTACAACAAGCTCTCGCGCAGTGATTCTTGATCATGATGCGAACATCGTAAGCGTCGCGCAACGCGAATTTACTCAGATTTATCCAGAAGCTGGTTGGGTTGAACATGATCCAATGGAGATCTGGGCAACACAAAGCTCTACCTTAGTAGAAGCTCTAGCTAAGTCTGGCATCCGTAGCGACCAATTAGAGGCTATCGGTATTACTAACCAGCGTGAAACGACCATCGTCTGGAATAAAGAAACAGGTAAACCCGTTTACAATGCGATCGTATGGCAATGTCGCCGTACTGCTGATATCTGTGAAGATTTAAAAGCACGCGGTCTCGAAAACTATGTACGTGACAACACTGGTTTGGTGCTTGACCCTTACTTCTCCGGTACCAAAGTTAAATGGATTCTGGACAATGTTGAAGGCGCACGAGAAGACGCAGAAGCAGGCAAGCTTTTGTTTGGTACTGTCGATACTTGGTTAGTTTGGAAGATGACTCAAGGTCGCGTTCACGTAACCGACTACACTAACGCATCGCGTACCATGCTGTTTAACATCAACGATCTATGTTGGGATCAAAAAATGTTAGATGAGCTTGGCATCCCAGCATCTATGATGCCAGAAGTGAAGCGCTCATCGGAAATTTACGGTAAAACCAACATCGGTGGTAAAGGCGGTACTCGTATTCCTATTTCTGGAATCGCAGGTGACCAACAAGCGGCGCTTTACGGCCAAATGTGTGTTGAAGCGGGTCAAGCGAAAAACACTTACGGTACGGGTTGTTTCTTGCTAATGAATACTGGCCAAGAAAAAGTCACTTCGACACATGGCCTTCTAACTACTTTGGCTTGTGGTCCTGCAGGCGAACCAGCTTATGCACTTGAAGGCGCCGTATTCATGGGTGGAGCTTCTATCCAATGGCTACGCGATGAATTGAAAATCCTAAACGGTGCAGAAGACTCTGAATACTTCGCGACAAAAGTGGATACATCAAACGGCGTTTATGTCGTGCCTGCATTTACTGGTTTAGGCGCTCCATACTGGGATGCCTACGCACGTGGCACGATTGTCGGCCTTACTCGCGGTGTGAATTCAAACCATATCATCCGTGCAACATTGGAAGGCATCGCTTATCAAACTCGTGACGTACTGGATGCGATGCAAGCTGACTCAGGCATTAAGCTTGCGAACCTTCGCGTCGATGGTGGTGCAGTAGCGAACAACTTCCTAATGCAATTCCAATCCGATGTATTGAACACAGAAGTACACCGCCCTCAAGTAACTGAGGTTACCGCTCTTGGTGCAGCCTACCTTGCCGGCCTTGCAGTTGGTTACTGGGATAGCATTGATGAGTTGCAGAATAAAGCGGTACTTGATCGCACCTTTGAGCCACACGATGATGAAGAAAAACGCAATCGTCGTTACAAGGGCTGGAAACGTGCAGTGAAATGTGCACAAACCTGGTCTGAACTTCACGACGAAGAAGATTAATCTCATCTCCATAAGAAAAAAAGAGCGCCATTTGTGCGCTCTTTTTGCGCTTTATCCCCGATTCCTGAACTCGCTTACTTCTCACAACGAGCAAATTCGAGCACAATAGAGCTTCGAATTTGAAGCATTGGCCGTTACCAATGCACAAGGGAGTGGTAAGTGAAGCAAATACCTCGACACCAGCAGATTGTTGAGCTGGTGAAAAAACAAGGCTATGTCAGCACGGATGAGTTAGTAGAAAGATTCAATGTCAGCCCACAAACCATCCGACGCGATCTCAATGAACTCGCCGATGACAACAAAATTCGTCGTTATCACGGTGGAGCCACTATTCCTCTCAGTTCTGAAAACACATCTTACAACACGCGTAAAGCGCTCAACTTCAATGAAAAAGATGTCATTGCAGACGAGGTAGTCAAACACATTCCAGATGGTGCCACACTATTCATCGATATCGGCACCACACCAGAAGCAGTTGCGCGAGCGCTCAATAAAAACCATAAACAGTTGCGTGTTGTCACCAACAACATCAATGTTGCGACCATTCTTTTCCCTAACCCTGAAATCAAAGTTATCTTAGCGGGTGGAGAAGTCCGCAGCAGAGACGGCGGTATTGTTGGCGAGGCTACCCTCGATTTCGTTAAACAGTTCCGTCTCGACTTTGGTATTCTCGGCATTAGCGGTATCGACTTCGATGGCTCGCTATTAGACTTTGATTACCACGAAGTCCGGGTCAAACAAGCGATCATTGACAATAGCCGTAGTGTATTTCTTGCCGTAGACCACACCAAGTTCGGGCGCAATGCTATGGTGAAACTAGGCAATATTGCACAGCTCAACATGATCTTTACCAATAAGCAGCCACCAGAAGAAATCTTGTCAATTTTGAAGGAAGCTTCTATCCCACTTGAAGTGGTTGAAGCTAACGAATCAAACTCCGAAAACGAGTAACGTCAATCGTATAACTCCCCCTCAAATGACCTCTGTCTTAATTAGACAGAGGTTTTTTTTGTGTCTAAATCACACAAAACGCTCACAAACGAAAATAATAGATGATCACAAACGAAACCTGAGCTAGGATTACATTATGTTCTAAAATGCTCGTTCGCTCACCAAGAGGTCAAATTTATGAGTATACAAAATAATGCTTCCACTACTAGCTCATCCACTACCTTAGACTTGATCGTAATCGGTGGCGGCATTAACGGAGCTGGTATTGCAGCAGACGCAGCTGGCCGAGGTTTGAGTGTTGGCTTATATGAAGCACATGACTTCGCATCTGCGACTTCTTCAGCAAGTTCTAAACTGATACACGGCGGTTTACGCTACCTTGAACACTACGAGTTTCGTTTAGTTTCGGAAGCGCTCGCAGAGCGTGAGGTTATTCTTCGTAAAGCACCACACGTCGCATTACCAATGCGTTTCCGTTTACCGCATCGCCCATTCCTACGCCCAGCTTGGATGATTCGTTGTGGCCTTTTCCTTTACGATAACTTGGGTAAACGTACGACGCTGCAAGGCAGTAAAACCGTCAACCTTGCGAAATCTGGCTTGCTAAAACCAGAGATGAAAACGGGTTTCGAATACTCTGACTGTTGGGTTGATGATGCACGTTTAGTATTACTGAACGTTCTTGCGGCTCGCGAAAACCATGCTGAAGTGCGTAACTACTGCCGCGTGGAAAAAGCACACCGTGAAGGTGGTATCTGGCATGTTACTATTCACGATGTGATGACAGACCAACGTTTCGAACGTAAAGCGAAAGCGTTAGTCAATGCTGCGGGGCCTTGGGTAAAACAGTTCTTTGATGATGGATTAGAGCAAGCCTCTCCTCGTAACATTCGCTTAATCAAAGGCTCGCACATCGTTGTTCCTCGTATCCACAACGAACCGCAAGCCTACATTCTTCAAAACAAAGACAATCGCATCGTATTTATGATTCCTTACTTAGATAAGTTCTCAATCATTGGTACAACAGATGTGGAATACAAAGGTGACCCACGTGAAGTGTCGATCTCAGATGACGAAGTCGATTACCTCATTGATATCGTAAACCAACACTTTGTCCACCAGTTGACTCGCGAAGATGTAGTTTGGACATACAGCGGTGTTCGTCCTTTATGTGACGATGAATCTGACTCTCCGCAAGCAATCACACGAGACTACACGCTAGAGCTCGATGCGGAATACGACCATGCACCTCTGCTTTCTGTTTTTGGTGGTAAGTTAACGACCTACCGTAAGTTAGGTGAAGCAGCAATGAAGAAACTTGCTCCGTTCCTACCTGAAATGGGTAAAGACTGGACGGCCAACCAAACCCTTCCTGGTGGTAACTTCAGCTGTAGTCGTGAACAATTAGCGAAACAAATTCATGCTAAATACACTTGGGCGCCAGAAGCATTGATTCTTCGTTATGTCACTCAGTTTGGTACCCAAACGTGGAACTTAATGGAAGGTACAACAAGTGAAGCTGACTTAGGACAAACGTTCTCGACACAAGCCGGTGGTGTTTACCAACGTGAGATCGATTACTTAATGAACCATGAAATGGCAATGACCGATGAAGACATTTTATGGCGCCGTACTAAGCTTGGTCTTTACATGAACGAGGAAGAAAAACAGGCCTTAACGGACTATTTAAAGAAAAAGCTACAACAGAAAGTGGTTAATCTTTCTCAAGTTGGCTAACAGCTCCCCTCCCTCCCCCCACAATAAAGCCTGCTTAGTTGCAGGCTTTTTGTTTTGTTGTTTAAGCACAACACCTTGGTGCGCTCCACTCGATTGCAAATAAGAACAACTATTCATAGACATTTGGCGTTAAATACAATCATACTCATTTGAAAAATAATGCATCAATGACTTCAGAGTACCGTACTTAGAGTATTGCCTCTGTATGGCAATGCAATTCTCGCGAAAGAAGTATCTTGAGGTTATTTTGGTATCGGCTCAAACAAGGAAAAGAAAATGGGTTTTATGATTGAACATTGGGACTTCTCAACCCCAGAAGCAACTCAACAATCCACCACGGCAGAGCAAATTCAAGCTAAGCATTGGTACCATTGCGAACGGCTGCATCCTGATATTCGTGGTTGGCTGGAGCAGAACCAAGTGCCTCGTGCAACGGTTGATCATCTATTAGCCGACGAAAGCCGACCATCTTTCCATCCTTTAGATGACGAGAACTTCATGTTGATTTTACGAGGCGTCAATATGAACGGCAATGCATCACCAGAAGATATGCTTAGTATTCGAATTCTCTACTTTCAAGGCGCACTCATTTCAACTCGTAAAATTCCATCACGCGCGATCATGGAGATTCGCCAAGCATTAGCGGAACACAAAGGCCCAAAAAGTCTTGCTAGTTTACTTCATCAGATCATTGAAGGATTAAACAGTAAAATAGACATTTACCTTGATACAATTGAAGAAACACTAAACCAGTTCGACGTGAATGATGAATCGACGTACAAACATATGGCGACTCAAAAAGCACTGATTTCTATCAAGCGTTTTATTCGCCCTCAGCAGTACGCTATCCGTGATCTTGTGGAGTCAGAATCAGAATTGATTGCTTTGAGACCTCATCAATATCGCTTCGCACACAATAATATTACGCGCATAAATGAAACACTTGAGTTTTATCTTGGAGAAGTGGCGCTTTTCCAAGAAGAGATCAAACATCATCGTGATGAGAAAACCAATAAAAACAGTTACCTGTTTACTTTGGTAGCAACGATTTTTCTACCAACCAGCTTCTTAACAGGTTTACTCGGTATCAATGTTGGTGGAATGCCAGGTGTGGAATCCACCATGGCATTCACCTGGTTCTGTATCGCCTTAATTGTCATTTTTGGTCTAGAGTGGTGGCTATTTAAACGCTTGGGGCTCACGAATAAAGCGGACGACGAAGACGAGTAAACACTAAACCTATAAAGAACAAAAACCAAAAGAGGAGCACGCGGCTCCTCTTTTCTCTACTCACATTAGAATCTTATCCGGGGTGACCATCCACACGAGGGGTCACAAGCATCACACCAAAGCGCCACACAAATAGCCCAAACGCAACAATCCATAATCCGCCGCTGATATCAATCCACAGCATCATGTTCGCTGGGTCAAAGATCACGGCGAAACTGCGAACCAAAGCTGCCGCGGTAATCGCTGCAAACGCAAGGCTCATGTTTGGTCCTTTGTAGATCATGCGACCAGTATGTCCCATCGTCACCCGTGCAATCATCGCTAAAATCAAACCGCCTAACGCACCTATCGCAAACAGGTGAATGAGGTTATGGCTGGCAAATGCATCTCCCCAGACGCCTCGCAAAATTAAGCTTAGTGGTAAACACAAATACGCAGCATGCAGCGACCACACTAAAGGCTCGCTCAGGGTTAACCAAGGTTTCCAGCGAACAAAACGCACCAACTGAGCAACACCTGCAAACAACATCAAAGGACTACCTAGTTCTGCAAACGTCACAGGGAAAAAGCTCAGCACAAATAGCATTACCAACGGCAAATTCGCGAGCCACTCTAACCAAGCCAATGGTTGCGCTTTTTCGAAATTAAATCGACGCGCAGTAAAAAATGGAATCACACGTCCGCCCATCACTGACAACAGCAAGGTAAACCACCACAGCATTGCTTGCCACACCGCTGAAGAGCTAAAGGGCGGCATACCTTTTATCGTTGCGTAGCTTGCAAAGTTCGCAAAGATGGCCAAAAGAAACAGTGGAACGAAAAACAAATTACGCCAACCTTTGGCTCGATACACACGAATGCCCACCTCATAGGCGACAAACAGTAAAAATACCGCTTCGATACTGCTGGTTAACCATAACGGTGCTGGTGTCCAAAGCAATATGCGGGGCACTAACCACAAGCCAAATAAAGCCAGAAGCATGTAATGCTTGGTACCATTAATGCCAGTCCAGTTTTGTACCGCGGTCAGTACAAAGCCAACTACAATGGCCATCGAAAAACCGAACAACATTTCATGTACGTGCCACCACAATGCAGGCACGGCTAATGCGTTTGGCTGTCCGCCTTGGAACATCCACACCCACAACGCAATCGCAACAATGGCGTAAATCGACCCAAACAGAAAAAACGGCCGAAAGCCTAATCGCAGCCATGCGGGGATTTTTTCTTCTACTTTTTTATCGGTGATATTCAGCATTATCTTGCCCTCAAGCGTCTCTCGATGCTGGTTAACTCAACTACATATTGATGCTACCATAAACATGTATAAAAAATACATGTTTATAATTAAGATTATACTTAAGAGGTAAAGTTGTGCTTCAGATGCGGGTTAGGTATAAACATGAGAGGCACAACTATCAGTTAAGGGATGCAACGACAATGTACATATTTGGCTATGGCAGTTTGATTAATTCTGCGTCGCGTAAGTTAACCGGACAAACGGGAGAAGCCATTCCCGTCATAGCACATGGGTTGGTTCGCTACTGGGGGAAGATTGACGACAGCTACAGCCTCTCTCCATTAGTGGTGAACCAAGGCGATGGACAGGTTAATGGCGTTTTACTCGAAGTAAATGAAGAAGCGCTCGCAGAATTCGACCGCCGTGAGCGAGGTTATCATCGTATTCAACTTCAGCCAGATCAAATCGAAACAGATGCGAGTTTTAACCAAGAACATGACATTTGGGTTTACGTAAAAGACGAGCCACTACCACCATGCGAAAAGAGCCCAATCATGCAAAGTTATGTTGATACCGTACTGGCAGGTTGCTTGGAAGTTTCCCACGCGTTTGCAGAGCATTTTGTGCGTCACACCATTGGCTGGCAACACGCGAAAGAAAATGACCGCCACCAACCCAAATATGGCAACCTTGCAGGCGTACAAGATCACCATTATGAGTTGATTGATAATCTAATAAAAAAAGGAGCCTAACGGCTCCTTTTTAGTATCTATGTTTTGCTTACGCGAGCTTAAAACTTGTAATCAACACCAACGTACAGGCTGTCAAAATCAAAATCTTCGCTGCCACCGTTTTCGGCATCAATACTTACCGAAGAAGCACGGTAGCCACCAGATACAACCAAACCTGAAGCGAACTCATAACCAGCCTCAACACCGTAGTTAAAGCCTACATCACGACCATCATCGGTAACAGTGCTAGATGATTTCACTTCATAAGAAACACTCATTACACCAAGGCCAGCAATCGCACCAACATAGAAGCCTGTACCTGCAAATTGGTATTTAGGCTTCGCATTGAAATTGAACGCAGAAGCATCAACACTAAATTTAACCGGCCACCCCATGTAAGAAAATGTTTCTTCAAAGTCGCCAAAGTATATGTACTCACCTTCAAAAGCTAGTTTGAAGTTTTCTGAATATTGAAGCTCTTTACCTACAGCAAGGCTAAGACCTGTCGCAGAAAGATCTTTTGACAAGCTTTTAACTTTAAGATCTGAATTTACCAAATCAGCACCAACATACCAGTTACCTTTTGCTTGAACTGATGCTGAAGCAACCACTGCACCTAAAGCCAATAATGGCAATACTTTTTTCATTATAATTTCCTAATTTTTCATACTGTTAGACAGCTTTTAAAAGCGCGGAGATTATAAATAGAGTTGAATACTTTCCTATTGATTTGTTTATAAAATGAGACACAAAACATAAACATGAACAATAAAACGTTTGCTTGATTAAACTCTAAACAGCTCGAGTCCTATTAAGTACTAGAGTTACCACAAGTAGCAAGTTTCCAAACCAGTCGCGTTTTTCAGTATTTTTACAGCAATATAATCCTTACGTTTACGGCTTTATTTATTACTCAATAGAGTCTATTTCATGAAAACAATTTGGCTTGATATGATGATTTAAAGTGTTTAGGACTGTCTTACTAAAGGTTTGTGCATATCTAAGTAGCTGTTTAAAATAGTCAGATTATTGAGCTCACACTTGGGCAGTGCCAACGGGAAATTTACATGGCAAAGCTAAAAGATATCGCCATTGAAGCAGGCGTCTCACTTGCAACCGTATCGCGGGTTTTGAACAACGACCCAACGTTGAGCGTTAAAGAAGAAACCAAATACCGCATTTTGGAAATTGCAGAAAAACTGGAGTACCGCACCAGTAGCTCGAAGAAAGGCATCAAAGAAGCTAAGCAAAAACATCACTTTTTAGCCTTATATAACTACAAACAAGAAACAGAGGTGAATGACCCTTACTACTTATCAATTCGTCATGGGATTGAAACGCAATGCGACAAATTAGGTATTACGCTAACCAATTGCTATAACAGTGAAATTGATGTTGAAACGAAAAAGATAACAGGTGTCCTTTTAGTCGGAAATGTCGACCAAAAGGTAGTAGATAAATTACCTAAACGTCTAGCCGATAGCATTTGCTACATAAACTTTTCAGATCCAACCTGCCCTTATGATTGCGTTGATGTCGACCTTATTCGAATCAGTAGGCAAGTAGTTGATTTCTTTGTACAACGAGGCCACCGCCGCATCGGTTATATTGGCGGTCAAGACAAGCACGACGCAGCTGACACTCGTGAAAATGTGTTTTTGGACTATGGCTATCTAAAAGGCGTGGTCGCAGAACATGATATACACTATTGTGCCTGCTCTAGTTTGTCCGGTTATAACTTAGCGAAAGAGATGCTAGCCAAAGGTGACTTCCCGAAAGCAGTATTCATTGATTCAGACTCCATCGCGATTGGCATAGTACGTGCAATCCATGAATTTGGCTTAAAGATACCAGAGGATATTACGCTGATTAGTATGAATGATATTCCTACTGCTCGCTTTACCTTTCCGCCGTTGTCTACAATTCGTATTCACTCTGAGTTGATGGGAACTCAGGGAGTGAACTTACTAGTGGAAAAATACCGAGATGGACGCTTACTCCCTCTTCATGTATACGTTCAAACAGAGCTTAAACTACGTGGTACAACTCAATGATACCTTTTCCATTAATCTCTTTTATGAATTAAATCTGGAACATCCCCCCCTAACCCAAGATATTCATTTTGCACAATCAGTACTGTTTCGGCGTAACGCCGATAACTCAGCGGGTAGTAAGAAGTTCAACAACAAATCACTCTAAGCACCATGAGTGCCCCTAATGTTTATCATTTAGAGGTGATGGTCGAAGAAACCAACTCGCGTAGCCAAATGCCTTTGTCTTCATTGTTTCGGCTGGAATGCCACAGCATGGCAATATCAAAATCCGCAACGGCGATCGGCGGCTTAACAGTAATGAGATCGTCCGAAAAGCCCTCCGCCAACGCCATTTTTTCTGGCACGATGGCAATGAGATCGCGCTTTTTCAATAGATGCCGAATAGTGAGAAAGTTGCGCGACGCCACGGTGACTTTGCGGCTCAAGCCATGTTCTGCGAGCTTTTGGTCTACTTGTGTCTTTAAGCTCCCATCGGGACTTACCATAGCTTGCTCGATGTTCGCGAACGCTTCCAGAGACAGCTGTGTTTCCCCTTTCAACACCTGTTTATCACACATGCACACGTGTTTTTCGGTGTACAAGTACAAGCTCTCAAAGTTGTCATCCAACACCGGCATGCTGCCAATAATGACATCGAGCTTTTCGTGCTCAGTTAATGCCACGTAGTTGCTACGATTGACGTTAATAAAACTGATCTGCGCCTCTGGGGCGCGCTGGCGTATTTCGTCATAAAGCCGAGGAGCAAAGATAAACTCGGCATAATCCGTTAACCCGATGCGACATACACCCGCGTAATTTTCAGGTTGGAAGGCAGACTTAGTGAGCAAGTCTTTGGCGATAGAATCCAACAAGTGATGCACAGTTGGCGCGATGTGGTGAGCGTGCTCGGTGGGCTCCATATTGTGCCCTTTTCGCTCAAAAAGCGGGTCGTCAAACAACAACCTTAAACGAGACAAACTATGACTCATCGCCGACTGGCTAACGTAACTTTTCTCTGCCGCGACGCTAACGCTTCGATAGCGATACAAGTAGGAAAACGTCACCAATAAGTTCAAGTCAATGTTGCGCCACTGAATGTCCTCTTTCACTCCAACATCCTCATCCCATTTCATTCATAGATGAAATTAAAATCATCAATTTGAGTCATTTTAGAGCATTCGATAAATTAGCAACAATGCTTTTTAGATAAACAGGCTCGACATGTTCACCATATTCAAAACTTTTTTCTGGCTGGGTTGGTTCAGCTTCGGCGGCCCGGCGGCTCATATTGGTTATTTTCGCCAAACCTTTGTTGAGAAACTGAAATGGCTTGATGACAGCGAGTACGCGCAAATTGTCGCACTCAGTCAGTTTTTGCCGGGACCGGGCTCAAGCCAAGTTGGCTTTGCTTTAGGTTATAAACGCGGCGGTTTAGGTGGCGCATGCGCAGCATTTGTCGGATTCACTCTTCCTTCGGTGATCATCATGTTGGCGCTGGCGATGGTGAGCAGCCAAATCACCGACACCGCAGTGTTCCAAAACATCGTTCACGGCCTAAAACTGCTCGCAGTCGTCGTCGTGGCGGATGCGACTTGGGGCATGTACAAAAACTTCTGCCAAAGTAAACTGACCGCGGGTTTGTGCGTCGCGACTGCGATTGCGTTGCTGGTGGCACCAAGCATCATGACGCAAATGTTCGTGTTGATCGCAGCAGGTTTTGTCGGTACGCGATATCTGAAGAAAGACTCCGCGTCATCAGCCGAGCCGTTTAAACCGTCTATCGCGCCATTGGCTCTATTTGCGGTGCTTTTACTCGGCTTACCATTAGTGGCTCATACGTTACCTTTGCTTGGGCTGTTTAGTGATTTTTTCCAAGCTGGTAGTTTAGTGTTTGGTGGCGGTCATGTGGTGCTGCCGCTTCTGCAAAACATTGTTGGCGACCAGCTCAGCCAAGATGCATTTTTAACAGGCTACGCCGCTGCACAAGCTGTACCGGGGCCAATGTTCACCTTTGCGACTTTTATCGGTTATGAGCTTTCGGATACGCCAATTTTAGGCGCTCTGATCGCAACGCTTGGCGTATTCCTCCCAGGGTTTCTTTTACTGCTTGGCGTTCTTAAAAACTGGCAAGCACTGGCAGGCAAACCGCTGGTCTCCGGCGCCATCAACGGTGTAAATGCCTCGGTAGTAGGGTTGCTACTCGCGGCACTTTACCAGCCAGTATTTAGCAGCGCAGTTGTTGCTCCCATCGACATGGCGTTAGTGATTGCGGGTTTCTATCTACACAAAAAGCTCAACCTTTCGGTACTATGGATGATCGTGTTTTTTGTGGCAGCAGGCCTTGTCACGGGCATGATGTAGCCTGCTGATACGCCAACTATTGAATCTAGATAAACCACGGGCACTCAAATACGAGTGCCCTTGCTTAGATTAGATAGTGAAAACGGAACAGACCCCGATAAAAAGAGCATCACAAATTATGACTTAACTTCTCTCGGTTAAGCCATTGTTCATTCTTACCAACTTAACTGCATCATGACGAGAATGGACATCGAGTTTTTTGTACAACTTGTATATATGGCTTTTCACTGTACTTTCAGATAAAAAAAGTCTTGAAGCAATTTGTTGATTTGAAATGCCGTACACAAGTAGCTCTAGAATCTGTTTTTCTCTGCATGTTAACTCATCATGCTGCTGTTCTTCGGACAAATTTGCATGCCGATAATTGAGGACTAACTTCTCTAGGTACATTCTTGGTAGCCACAACCCACCTTTCAGTACGTATTCCGCGCCATCACATATATGTGTCACTGATGCACTTCGGAGCAAAATTCCTTTTAACAACTTCCAATGCAGTAAGTCCGTTTGTACTTTTTCACAAGGGACGTTGTGAAGCATAAAGGACCACCCAAATAGATCAAAATCTGGTAACTTTCCTTGTACTTCAAGCTGACGCATAAAATCGTAATCAATAAACATCAAATCGATACTGAGTGAGTGACTTCTGAACACCACTTCATCTGGTTGCATTATCTTTACATCGACATCATGAATGGAAGACAGCTGTTTTTTTATTAAGTTACTTTGTAAATTACTCTCAGCTAGCAGTATCAAGTGCTTCTTTTCCATAGTCCCACCACATTAACTTACCTGTTTCACCAACCCCCGTTAGAAAATTAATTGGGGATAGCAAAGAGAATTTATCTTCATTTTAAGTAGAAAATATAGCACTTCAGAATGATATCGCATTGCTTTTCAGCACCGAAAAAGACTTAAAAAGTATGAACATGTTATATTTTTATCCATACTTTTCAACCTGTGTTAGCATAAGGATATGATTTATAATATTAAATAATAAAGATAATAATTGGATAAAATACCATTTATAAAAAATGGATGACTGCTCCGCTCAGTGCAATAGAACGAATTACTTCTTTATATTGGCTTCATTTCATACTTGATGAGTACTTAAAGTAAATACAAAAAATAACATTATGATTATGTTATTTTTTTCTTTAACACCTTAAAGAGACGCACCTAAATACTCCCTTCCAGCCTGAATCATTCTCAATAATGAGAACAGCTTTCACTGATCCTTTCTTATAATTTCATCGCTTCCCACAACATTTGAAGGAAGCAGCAAGAAGTTAAGTGCAGTCATTTTTAATCAGGAATAACAGGAAATGGAGTAATCGTTATGACTCTAAACAAAACAGGGCTTGCTTTAGCAATGTCAGCAATTTTATTTAGTGGCTCTCTAATCGCGAATGAGATCGATGATGGAGACGACAACATGCAATGGACTGACAGCGCTAATACCGATATCGGTTTATCTGGCAGCTTCAATGATAACAGTGACAATAGCGCATCTCTCGGTGTTGGTGATAGCTTCAACGACAACAGCGATAATAGTGCGTCACTAGGTATTGGTCATAGCTTCAACGACAACAGCGACACTGACAACAGTGCAACTCTTGGTGTTGATGACAGCTTTAATAACAACAGCGACAACTCAAACTCGAGCACTAACACAGCTCAAAGCCACAACGACAATAGTACGTCTAACGCTAACGACAACAGTACCAGTGCTGATCTTGATGTGAGCCTAAATAGTGATAGTAGTGATTCAAGTACTAACACAAATAGAAGCCACAACGACAACAGCGACTCTAGTACTACTGTAAGACGTAGCAACAACGACAACAGTGACTCTAGTATCAACAGTAGCTTTAACGATAACAGCGATAATCGTAATCAAAGCGACAACCGTAACCAGAGTGATAACCGTAGCTACGCTGATTCAAGCACAACAAACTCGAACAGCTTTAACGACAATAGTAACTATCAAAGTGACTCGAGCTCAACAAATGTTGATAGCTTCAATCAAGTCCATATGGATACAGATATGGTTGTTGCGAGCTCAAGCCTAATGGGTGGTGTTACAGGTGCATCAGTTATTTATGCAACTAACGCGGATGATACTCGAGTTCGAGTTGAAAACATGAACACCCTTGGTGGTCTTGGTGGTGCGGCTGGTATTACTACCGTTGGTCAGAATGCTGGTTCAAATTCACTTGTACAACAATCTGTTACAACTAATGCAAGTGTGTTTACTGGGGGTGAGTAACCGACTAGTAGGAGAAAGCGATGCGTTTGGCAATCTGTACTTTGAGTATGATAGTTGCCTGCACTGCACTCGCTGATGACATTGCATTATCTGGCGGAGAAGTTAGCTTGGATATCATGAATGAATCAAGAGGTGGACAAAATGTTGAACTCGACTTGGTTTATGCAGAATCAGATATCAATGGTATTTCGTCAGATAATGTCGCGTCAAACACCGTGAGTGGTAACAATATACTATCAAGTGGAGCGTTCGCAGACAGTTCGGGTATATCCAACGTAATTCAGAACAGCGGAAACAACGTTTTAATCCAGAACTCTACCGTCGTTAACCTGACACTCAAGTAAACAATATGAAAGTATTAAATAACGTAATTTGGCTGATGCTCGTTTATTCAGCATCAGCCATTTCATTAGAACTGCTACCTTACCGAGCACATTACTCTGTTCCTGTTAAAAGCTACAAAGAAATAGTGTTCGGTGATGTTTTTCGCCAACAGTATGACTTCAGCTGTGGCTCTGCCGCCCTGGCTTCTCTTCTCACTTTTCATTATGCAACAGAGTCATCTGAACAAGATATCTTCAAAAGCATGTTTGAAAAAGGTGATAAAGAAAAAATCAAAGAGAAAGGTTTTTCTTTGTTGGATATGAAGTTTTACTTGGATTCCATAGGGTTACGTTCTGACGGCTTTCAAGTAGGATTGGAGAAAATTAAAGAAGTCGGCGTCCCTGGGATTACTCTCGTTAATTTCGATGGGTATATGCATTTTGTTGTCATCAGAGGTATAAACAATCACTCAGTTATTCTAGGAGACCCTTCTAGAGGAACCATGATAATGAAACTGGATGAGTTTGAAAAATATTACCAAGGAATTGTGTTACTGGTCCGTAACGAAGCGGAAATGGGAAGGTCTAGCTTTATAACCAATGATAATTTCACCGTATATCAAAGATCACCATTAAAAACAGGAGTGTCTAGAGATTCCTTAGGGGTATTTAGCATTACTCTCCCAGTTTCCGGTGAAAATTAATGTAACATTGTTTTAAATAACTTTAAGAACTAAACAACCTGAAAGGCCTGCATTATGAACTACAATAAATTTTTGTTAGTGCTTTGTATGCTAATACCTCATTTTAATGTGAATGCTAAAGATGTTGGCCTGCAAGAACTTACTCCTCTTTCAAATTTATCTTTAGAAGAATATCGAGGTGGCTTCCAGATTACGGACGAGTATATTATTAATATTGGATTAAGCATTACTACGACTATAAATGGCGATGATATTTTGAACACAAACATTGCCAACTTAGTAATTGAAAATGGTAATTTAAAAAACATTAGCGCAAATAGTGAAAATCAAAGTGGAGATATTTTCAACCAGGGTATTGTTAACATCATACAATTTGGTGAAGGAAATATTATTGGAGATGATTCTATAGATTCACCCAAAATGCCTTCGTCTCAAAATCCTAATATAATAAGTTCAGACTTTATAAATTCAAGTATTATCAATATTATTCAAAACACGAAAGATAACAGTATTATTGGACTTAGCACGCTCGTAGACATTGATGCTCAAGTAAATGGGGTAATACGGGAAATCAAAGCAAACCAACAATTAGAAGACGCCTTATTGAACCACCTTCAATGAGCATTTCCATTTTTATCTGAAAAATTGTCACGTTAAGCTTCTTTGATATTAGAAACGACTGATATCTATGATTACATACCAAAAGAAAGGTAGATATATCAATAGGCCACCATCATTTTAAGAATATATACCTACTTTATCCAATATAATCCAATCAATTTATAATGCGAACACTAGGCGCTAACGATAAATTAGGCCCAAGACTCAAGGGCCTAATATCCATTTTACAAATTAAAAGGTACTCGTACTGTTAATTGAAAGTCGGGAGTATCTTCTGTAAGACCAGCTTGAGCACTAACATTGATAGATGAGCGTTCACTAAAGGCATAGTTTATACCAAAAGTTAATGCATCTAATTGAAGCAACTTAGCATCATCTGCCGATCTGCCATTTACTTTGCTTTTTAAAATAGTTTTATGGCTAAGTCCTAAAGAGAATGAAAGATCAGGATTCACCGCAAACCCCATTCCTCCTGAAAGAGAAATAGTGTCTCCAAGTTCAACATCAGCTTTTGTGTCGCCAACTGTAACAGTATCCTCTAAGTTATAAATATAACTTAGACTAGCGAACAAGACCGCAGGATCAACAGGGTGAATAAGAGATAAATTAGGCTCAAAACTCCAAAAACCCGAACCTGTAGGGACATCACTAAATGAGTTGCTTCCATCTTCAATAGAAACATCATAAGGCGATCGTCCTGTATCCGACTTTACTCTAAGGCCACCTACCCAGTATGGCGCAGACTCAAAGTTAAACTGGTGCCTCAATGCGAACTCTACATCACCAAGCCCTCCGCCATCCACCGTTGTGTTTACTACTTCACTGTTTGAACCATCTTGAATGGGGCGCGTAGAAACTTGGTCATTACGATACACATACGGCACTCTAACTTCTAACTCTGTGGCGTTTGTTAAACCGTACCGAGCAGTTAATCCAACGGTTACTGTAGTCCTATCCGAATCACTCACTTCAATTCGCCCAACAATCAGAGTTGGTAAGACTGTATACCCAACAACAGATACTTTGTTTGAAGAGTTTTGTGTATAGCTTAAAGACGAATCAAATGACCATTTACCTTTAGGTGTGAGAACGCCTGGGCGCTCAATAACATCACCAACCGTTTGGGCACGCTGAGGAATATCATCTCCTTCAGCACCATATGCATTCCCCGCAATGAATAAACTACAAAGATAGGTACCCAGTAAAGTCTTCCGTAACATCACATCTTTCCTTTTGCTGATGATCGTACCCAAGTAATCTCAGGCAATAGCTTGAGGTGAAGCTCCTAACTTTCCAAAGTAAGATTAGTATAACTACTTCAAAACCACGACATACCTTTAAGTTTGGCGCTTTGAAGAAATTAGGAGACATTTATACTTATCTTCAACACTAAGCCACTAGTTAATAAATAATTAGGATAGATTCTATGTTTTCGCAATATTATTAATAAAATAAATTGCTTACCTGTGCTCTTAGTATGAAGTCGATATGACATAACAGCTGAAAAGCCTGTTCTCTTTTGCGTAGCATCAATCACATTGCTTTTTTAGATCGAGTCGCTCCGACTTCAACCATAACTAACGCTATCTTCCCCACATATTTCATCAAAATGCATTCCCGTGTCGCGATTTAACATGCTAAAGTTAACAATGCGTTAACAATTATAAATACAATGAGAAGACATGGAGTCACTTAAAATGAATCAGCCGAATCTAAATAGCGCTGCTGGTTGCGCTCTCCCACCACCAAATGAAATGATCCTCAAATGGGCTCAAGAGCGTCCAAATGAGGTCTACCTAAAACAAATTATTAACCGACAATTTGTTGAGTACACATTCTCTGATGTTGCAGATCAAGCCTTAAAACTTGTCAGCGCACTACGCTCGCTTGGTGTAAAGCCTGGCGACAAAGTCGCGTTAGTATCTAAAAACTGTGCAGAATGGTTTATTTGCGATCTTGCTATGATGCTTGGTGACTATGTCAGTGTGCCAATCTTTCCTACCGCCGGTGCAGACACCATCGAATACTGTGTGACTCATAGTGAAAGTAAAGCGATCATTGGCGGAAAACTCGATGATCCCAAAGCAACTCAGCAAGTCATTGATGCTATGCCTGAACTCATTAGCATCGCTCTACCTTATGACACGGCACCTAAGTGTAAGCACGAATACCAAGCGCTCATTGCAGATGCAATGCCAAGTGAAGAGCGTCCGCAGCATTACGATGACAAGCTAATGTCGTTGGTGTATACCTCAGGCACATCAGGGTTACCGAAAGGCGCGATGCTAACTTACGGCGCATTCAGTTGGTCTGTTCAGCAACTGATCAATCATATTGGTATCCAAGAAAACGACCGATTGTTCTCTTATTTACCGCTCGCTCATATTACAGAGCGTGTTTATATCTTCGGTTCATCGATTATGGGTGGCGTGCCAACAGCATTTCCAGAGTCACTGGACACTTTTATCGAAGATGTGAAGATGCACCGACCAACTCTGTTTATCTCCGTCCCACGATTATGGACGCTATTCCAGCAACGTATTCAAGACAAACTTCCACAGAAGAAGCTCAATATTCTGTTGAAAATCCCATTCGTCAATTCTTTGATCAAGAAAAAGCTAGCAGATGGTCTCGGTTTAGATCAGGCTCGAGTATTAGGCTGTGGCTCTGCACCTGTCTCGCCAGCGCTGTTGGAATGGTACCACTCAGTGGGCCTTGATATCACAGAGGCTTGGGGGATGACGGAATCATTTGCCTACAGCACGCTCAACTACCCATTTAGAGCTGACAAAATTGGTAGTGTCGGTAATGCAGGGCCAGGCATTGAGTTAAAAATCGCAGCCGATGATGAAATCATGGTGCGTGGCAAAGGGCTATTTTCTGGCTACTACAAAAATGATATTGCCACCCAAGAGTCTTTTGATTCAGAGGGCTGGCTACACACAGGCGATATCGGCGCTATCGACTCAGATGGTTATCTAACGATTCAAGGCCGTAAAAAAGATAACTTCAAAACCGCCAAAGGTAAATTTGTCTCTCCGGTTCCTATCGAGAAAAAGCTTTTCGAGTACAGTCGCGTAGAGATGATGTGTCTCATCGGTTTAGGGCTACCCGCTCCGATTCTTTTGGTTGTGCCACATGACTTCCCTAACTTTGATCGAGAGCGATACGCACGTACCACACGTAAAGTTATTGCCAGGATGAATCAAGAACTCGCCTCTCATGAGCAAATCAAAGGTGTGTTAATGATTAAAGAACCTTGGAGTATAGAAAATGGCGTACTGACGCCAACGCTTAAAATTAAACGTCATGTGCTCGAACAAAAGTATCATGAGATAGGCCACAATTGGCCAAAAGATGAATTGGTCGTGTGGGAAGAAGACTTGTAATTTTGCTTGCACTCCTCAACACCATTGGGGAGTGCAGCTTAACTTTGAGCTTGAATCAAACTCATAGACTACTCTCTCCAGAATGGCTTACTCACTTCACAACTAATCTCCCTTTCACCTAATCCAATATCGTCCCAAAGGTGCTTTGGTAACTCTCTCAAGTGACGACGTGTCTTATAGTTCCTTCTCCAAGCCGCCAGTTTAGAATAAATTAACTGTAACCCGCTCTGATGGGCAGTAGGTATAGTACGCTCACAAGTGTGTGTCATGTTTTCCATTTCAAAGATCCCTATACAATGTTGACCACTTAATAATCAGCGACTACGCTGATATCCTCAAACGATAGAATCTGCCATAGAGTTAAGGAAAACTAATGTGAAAGATCGAATGCCTCCCTTACAGGGCTTGTATTACTTTTTCGTTGCAGCAAAGGAAGGAAGCTTTAAAACGGCAGCAAAAGAACTGTTTGTTACGCCAGCGGCCATTAGTCAGCAAATTCGTCATTTAGAAGAGTTCTTAGGCACGGACCTATTTGTTCGTCAGCACAGAAAAATCGTGCTCACACCAGAGGGAGAGCTACTGTTTAGTCAGGCAGAAAGAGGGTTTGCTCATTTGCAGCAAGGGGTTAGATTAGTCAATCAAGATCCAAACCCGAACCACCTTTCGATATCAACACTCCCCTCTTTCGCTCATCATTGGTTAGTCCCGAAAATTACGGCTTTTCGCCAGCGTCACCCTGATATCGCCTTGCTATTAGAACCAACCAATGATTTGGTGTCTTTTCAAGATAGTCAGATAGATTTATGTGTTCGTTACGGTTTAGGAAAATATCCCAATTTAGAATCACAATGGCTGATGGACGAAGCTTTTTATCCTGCTTGTCATCCGGTGTACCAGAAAGAGCACGGGATCTATAACATCGAGGATTTAAGCAAAGCTGAGCTGATTGAAGATGTTTGGCCTGATCTTGATTGGAATATGTGGTTAGCAACCTTGGGTCACTGCGCAGCAAAGCCTACCTTAAAATACAGTGGATCACATCTCGTGCTTGAGGCTGCACTATCACTTCAAGGCGTGGCATTAGTAAAACACAGTTTAGCTCATCAATATTTTCGTTCTGGCAAATTGGTCCGAATTGGAGATATCGCTATCAAGCCCAACTTTGCGTATTACTTGTGTGCGCCAAAAGGCTACTTAAAAAGACCTAAAGCTCAATTGTTTGCGCAATGGTTGAAGGAAGAAATAGAAATATTTGAAAAGTCAGTGGTACCAGACTTTAAGACCATTGACCTAAAAGGCAACAGCACTAGAACGGCATCATAACAATCATCAAAACAAACGCTAAATAGGAATAAAACAAACACGCTCTGCGTATAAGACTGCTAAATACAAAAAGCCCCGCACTAAGCGGGGCTTTCAAGTTATAGAGTTAACTTAAGAATTACTTCTTAGCATTACGCTCTTTAACGTCAGCAATTACTTGCTCTGCAACGTTTGTTGGACATGGTGCGTAGTGTGAGAACTCCATAGAGAACTGACCACGACCAGAAGTCATAGTACGTAGAGTACCGATGTAACCAAACATTTCTGATAGAGGTACATCACCCTTGATACGTACGCCAGTAGAAGCTGCTTGTTGGTCTTTGATCATACCACGACGACGGTTAAGGTCACCGATTACGTCACCAACGTGATCTTCTGGAGTGAACACGTCAACTTTCATGATTGGCTCAAGAAGTTGCGCGCCAGCTTTAGGCATAGACTGACGGAATGCACCTTTCGCTGCGATTTCGTAAGCGATAGCTGAAGAGTCAACTGCGTGGAAACCACCGTCGAATAGTTCAACTTCAACGTCTAGAGTAGGGAAGCCAGCTAGAACACCGTGCTCCATCATTGACGCAAAGCCTTTCTCAACTGCAGGCCAGAATTCTTTAGGTACGTTACCACCAACAACTGTTGATTTGAACGTGAAGCCAGAGTTTGGCTCACCTGGTTTGATGCGGTAGTCGATCTTACCGAACTGACCAGAACCACCAGACTGTTTCTTGTGCGTGTAGCTATCTTCGATTGCTTGAGTGATAGTTTCACGGTAAGCAACCTGTGGAGCACCAACTTCTAGCTCAACGCCGTAAGTACGCTTAAGGATATCTACCTTGATGTCTAGGTGAAGTTCACCCATACCTTTCAGGATAGTTTCGCCTGAATCTTCATCAGTCTCAACTTGGAATGATGGATCTTCTGCAACCATTTTACCGATCGCGATACCCATCTTCTCAGAACCGCCTTTATCTTTAGGCTTAACTGCGATAGAGATTACTGGATCTGGGAAGATCATTGGCTCAAGAGTACATTCGTGCTTAGGATCACATAGAGTGTGACCAGTTTGAACGTTCTTCATACCAACTACAGCGATGATGTCACCAGCTTGTGCTGAATCGATTTCGTTACGCTCGTCCGCGTGCATCTCAACCATACGGCCGATACGCTCTGTTTTACCAGTTGCAGAGTTAAGGATTGTGTCACCTTTCTTCATCTTACCAGAGTAGATGCGGATAAAGGTTAGAGCACCGAAGCGGTCATCCATGATCTTAAATGCAAGAGCACGTAGTGGCTCGTCTGCAGATACAGTCGCAACTTCACCAGTTGGCTCACCAGTCTCTGAATCAGTTAGAGGCTGTGGATCAACTTCTGTTGGAGATGGTAGGTAATCAATTACCGCGTCAAGAATAAGTTGGATACCTTTGTTCTTGTACGCTGAACCACAGTAAGTTGGGAAGAATGCTAGATCACGAGTACCTTTACGGATACAACGTTTGATGTCTTCTAGAGATGGCTCTTCGCCTTCTTCTAGGTAAGCCATCATTAGATCTTCGTCTTGCTCTAGAGCAGTTTCGATTAGCATTTCACGGTATTCAGCAGCTTTCTCTACCATGTCTGCTGGAATATCTTGAACTTCGTAGTTCTCTGGTTGGCCAGACTCATCCCATACGTAAGCTTGTTGGCTTAGTACGTCTACAACACCTACGAAATCTTCTTCGATACCGATAGGTAGAGTCATAACTAGAGGTGTAGCACCTAGTACGTTCTGTACTTGATCTACAACTTTGTAGAAATCTGCGCCCATACGGTCTAGTTTGTTAACGAAGATCAGACGTGATACGTGTGATTCGTCAGCGTAACGCCAGTTAGTTTCTGACTGAGGCTCAACACCACCAGAACCACAGAATACACCGATACCACCGTCAAGTACTTTTAGAGAACGGTAAACTTCGATAGTGAAGTCAACGTGTCCAGGAGTATCGATGATGTTTAGACGGTGATCGTTCCAGAAACAAGTTGTTGCTGCAGACTGGATTGTGATACCACGCTCAGCTTCCTGCTCCATGAAGTCAGTAGTAGTTGAACCGTCGTGAGTGTCACCGATCTTATGGATCTTACCAGTTAGCTTTAGGATACGCTCTGTAGAGGTAGTTTTACCCGCGTCTACGTGAGCAAAAATACCAATGTTTCTGTATTTTGATAAATCAGTCATTGTCTTACTCTGTTAATAAGGTATAAAGTGCGCGCAGAGTATATCACATTCTGTCAATACTGATACCCTTGCGTGCGGATGGAAGAAAAAAAATTTTAACGTGAAATTTCCGTCCCCAAAGCATAGTCAAACACAGCAATTTATGTACTTTATTCGCATTTTATTGAGGACGGATAGAACAGTTTGTGATTGCACAAATACCATTCTTATGAGCATTACAGCTCGTCAAAAGCCTCTATCGCTTCCGACAATTTCTTAACGCCGTGAATTTGCATGCCAGGGATGCCACCTTTCGGCATGTTGGCTGCTGGCACGATGGCTTTCTTGAAACCATGTTTGAACGCTTCATTCAAACGCTCTTGCCCACTTGGCACTGGACGGATTTCGCCCGCAAGCCCTACCTCACCAAAAATCACCACATCTTTAGGGAGTGGACGGTCACGAAAACTCGATAAAAGCGCCATAACTAAAGCAAGATCAGCGCTTGTCTCCGTCACCTTAACACCGCCAACCACATTAACAAAGACATCTTGGTCTGCCATTTGTAAGCCACCATGCTTATGCAACACAGCGAGCAAAAGTGATAGGCGGTTCTGCTCCAAGCCGACCGCAACACGACGAGGGTTGGCTAACTGCGAGTAATCCACCAGCGCTTGAATCTCTACTAGTAGAGGGCGCGTGCCTTCCCAAACCACCATGACTGAAGAGCCTGATGTTTCTTCTTCACCACGAGAAAGGAAGATCGCTGATGGGTTACTCACTTCCTTCAATCCTTGGCCTGTCATTGCAAATACACCAAGCTCATTCACAGCACCAAAACGGTTTTTATGACTACGCAAAGTGCGGAATCGGCTATCCGTTCCACCATCGAGTAGTACCGAACAGTCGATAATGTGTTCAAGAACTTTGGGGCCCGCAAGGGTACCATCTTTTGTTACGTGACCAACAATAAATACCGCAACATTATTCTGTTTTGCGTATCGTGTCAGAGCCGTCGCAGATTCACGTACCTGAGCAACACTGCCAGGCGACGATTGAACATCAGAAACGTGCATCACCTGAATCGAGTCTATTACCATTATACGAGGCTGCTCTTTTTCGGCGATTTGGCAAATTTTGTCGACGTTCGTTTCCGATAGCATTTTTAAATGATCTTTCGGCAAGCCCAATCGGGAAGCACGCATTGCCACCTGCTGTAACGACTCTTCACCGGTTACGTAAAGCGTTGGCATTTGCGCAGATAAACTACACATGGTTTGCAACAGAAGGGTTGATTTACCTGCACCAGGGTTACCACCAATCAAAATTGCGGCACCTGGCACAACACCACCACCCAACACGCGGTCAAGCTCTTTAAACCCACTGGTGAAGCGAGGTACTTCTTGCAGATCAATTTCGGATAGCGTTTGAACCGTAGCTTCTGTTGCGGAACCAGCGTAGCCGCTTAAGCGTTCATTGCGAGCAACGGTTGGCGATGCAGCGATACGTACTTCTGTTATCGTATTCCATGCACCACATGCGTTACACTGCCCCTGCCAACGGGGAAAGTCCGCGCCACAATCATTACAAACATACGCTCGTTTTGCTTTCGCCATGATGCCTCAATTTTTTCTACAAATGTGACTAAGCACAGCCAAGTCAGACCTGAACTGAAATGAACTATTGATATACTTAAGTATTACTTCGCTTAGCCGATACAATTTAAAGTAACGACATACTCTAACAGAAATAATGCAGCAATCTGAAATTCTCTCGCTCGCAGAACGACTCATTCCCGTTTACGGTACGAATGACTTTGACTTTGTCCTTGGCCAACTGACCGAGGAAGAGCCGCCTTCGGCCAAAATTTTGGTTAAAATGGAACTTAACCGCTTAATGGCTCCATGCAAAAAAAGCATTGATTTGCGAGGTCGCGTTCAAGGCGAATGTCGCGAGTATATTTTGGATGGTATTCCACATTGGTTGGATGATGTTGCTTTCAACGCTTACCATAAAAACATCAAAAAGTTTGGCTGCTACACGGAAGGAATGTGGGAAGCATTGGTCAACACGCGAAATAACTTTCGCGTAATGAGCAAGCGCCTTACTCAGCAAAAAACGCAATCGTTAACGGATCCTAAAAGCCCGTTCTTAGCAGAACCCGTTCACCTAGGCTACGATTTAAAGCGCCAAGAAAAACGCTTGAAAGTCCAATCTCAAGTTGAAATTTGCCGTTCTAAAGGACAGCTTCTTCATGGATTAAGCATTGATTTATCTAGCTCTGGCGCAAAGTTCAAAGTCCCTAGCGCATTTAAATATAACCTTGGGGAAATTATTCAGGTCACGTTTACTGAATTTGCCAGCAAATCTAACGTTGCAGGTATAGAGAAACCGCTTGCATACCGCATACTCGCGGTTGATGACTGTTACGAAAATGACTCAGTTCGATACCTCAGAACCATACGCTTAACTGATACCAATGTCGTCACCAAAGTGATAGATGAAGCGCTCAACAGTGCTGCTAAAAGGGCTCGTCACGACAATCAAGACAAGATTATTCGAGCTCGAACTCGCGGTTATGAGCACATCGCACTAAAGCACACCAGCAGCTTGCCTCTATTCTTTGATGGTAGTGACCTAAAATTAGCAATGTTAACGCCAAACAATCAAAAGCTTTGGCAATACTGGCACGATGAGAGAAACCAGCAAATGTTTGGTTCCTTATTCAACGAGCAACGCATCGCGTCACTCATTAAGCCTGGTGTTAAAGGAACAACCAATGTCCTTTATTCATTTACTCACGAGCACGAGAATCGAACCTATTTCTATTCGATGTTTCGCCCTGAAGCAACTCGCGAACAGCGCCAGCTATTTTGGCATTTAGGTGGCAAACGAGAGAGTTGGCGCGCCTTTAGAATTTCAATCTTTGAACTATCAGAGCAAGAACAGGAAGACCTAGCAGCATTCTCTCCAGAGTTGGCAGAAACGTCTCAATCACTGACTCATATTGGTATTTTGCAAGAAATTGCTGACGAAAAATCAGGGCAGGATTACCTGCTAACTGAAAAGCCGCGCTTACCCGCTAATACATTAAACGCGTTTCGCCATCCGAGAAGAGTTATCGGCAATCCAAAGGGCATTTATTTTGATGCAAAGTCTCGTCGTAAAGAGCCTCGTTATCGTTTTAAAACACCTTTAGAGTTGTACTCAGGACAAACTAGAACCGGCGGTTGTACTGTTGACCTTTCCAAACGAGGACTCGGAATTAGGCTAAGTGAGCCCACGATGTTACGTTCTGGGCAAGAGGTAAGAATCAACTTTCGAGAATTACAACTCTACGACAAAAAATTGCCGTTAATGTCGGTGCCATATCGAGTAATTCGTGTAAGCCCAGATGGTTGTAGCGTGCAGCTAGTTATTGATGAAAGCAGCCAAACCATGAAGGTAATCGCTTTTTTCAACAGCATTATCGAGCACAATCAAGACAAGCTAATCCCGCAAAAAGAGACGCTACCAAGTAATGCTCTACTTGAAAGGCTGCACTGCATGTTGCTCTCGCGTACGCTGAGCACGCCCATTTTTATCAGTAAGAGTACGTCATCTTCAATAAAAACCCCCGTTATCGGGGTGAACTTGCCGCTACCTAAACACATTGAGCTTTTTGCCCGTCTTGGGCATGATCAACTGTTGTCACTTGAACCTATCTTTAAAGGCCGGACAAGCACATTAATCGCAGAGCCAATAAAACGTGTAGAAGGTGCTCAAGCCAGACATCAGGATATCTACATAAGCGCCGCAAAAGTAGGCAATAAAATTACAGGCATTGAGTCAAAGCTTCATCAAGAGTTCAACAGCGTAAAAGAGCGGATTCAATTTATAAAGAAAGCGCGAATGATGGGTGACTTTTACGTGATTCGCCTTTCTACTGCGCCAATTTTCGATCCGATGACATCATTACTGCAACAAGATTTAAGTGACTTAACCCAATTTGGTGTACATCAAGCAAGCAAGTTAGAAAAAGAGTTGACGGCGCTCGTTGGTTACAGTGAATTTGAAGACATTACTGAAGAGGTAGTAATTAGATTGGAGTTAACCGAGTAAATTCAAAGTCATACCAAATTGAAAAAAAACACCGCCTTTCTGGCGGTGTTTTTGAATGGATGGTTAAGGTTTAGCTTTCCAGCTGACCTTTTGCTGCTTCACCAATGCGCCAGATAAAATACAGAGCACACCGCCCAACCCTGCAAAGCGAATCGCTGATTGCGCTTGAGCTTCCACTTTTGGTTTTGCGTGATACGCAATCCCTAATCCTGCCACCGACATCATCACAAGATCATTAGCGCCATCACCGACAGCAACCGTGTTGTGCTGCTCAATTTCATATTCATCCGCCAGTTCCACTAGAATGTCAGACTTCATCTGCGCCGTTACCACATCACCAAGTACGTTACCCGTGAGTTTGCCGTCAATAATTTCTAATTGATTGGAGCGAGCAAAATCTAAGTCGACTTTATCTTTGATGTAATCAGAGAAGTAAGTAAAACCACCGGAAGCAATCGCTGTTTTCCAGCCCAAGGCTTTCAACGTCGCAATTAGCGCTTCAAAGTCCGGCATGAATGGTAACTGGGAACGAACTTGTTCAAGAATTGATTCATCGGCACCTTTGAGCTTACCAACTCGCTGACGTAAACTTTGCTCAAAATCCAGCTCACCTTGCATGGCACGTTCAGTGACTTCAGCGACTTCATCCCCTACTCCTGCCAGTTTCGCGATTTCATCAATACACTCTATCTGGATCGCCGTTGAATCCATATCAAATACAATCAACCCTTGGGTTGATAGATCGGGCACTTCATTAAGCGAGGCGTAATCTAGGTTGAGACTTTGTAAGATCGTTTCATGTTGAGGAGTCAACTCTCCGGCCATCAGGGCTACTTCATATTGGCCAACTTTCCACGTTTCTAGTATCGGGTTGTAAAAGCCGGTGAAGAAATCAATGTCTTCGAAGTGACTTGGCGAAAGGTACTCAGCAAATACGATCCAGTTTGCTTTTGCTTTATCTAATTGGGAGGCAAATCGAGTCTCGGGTAATCGTTTTAAAAGTGTCGTATGTTTTCTGATAGGCAAGCTTTTTGACGCGTCCATGTATATAATCCCTTATGACTTTGCTAAAACGTTACCTCAACAAACTAAAAAGGC
This sequence comes from Vibrio sp. D431a, assembly GCF_030248655.1. Taxonomy (NCBI): domain Bacteria; kingdom Pseudomonadati; phylum Pseudomonadota; class Gammaproteobacteria; order Vibrionales; family Vibrionaceae; genus Vibrio; species Vibrio sp. D431a. Next base: position 153,617 of record NZ_JAHGAP010000027.1, read on the forward strand.
AAGTCTTTGTTTTATTTTAAATGGATGAGTAAAGAGCATGAGTGAATCTTTGTTCTCAGTAAGGAATGCCCTAAGAATTCTGGCACTAATCCTACTGTGTGTGATGTTGTTTATCACAATAAAAAACAGTGTTGTGATCAGTAAGGGTAATGAGAAAATTCAAGCACAACAGCTTGAAACACTCACCAAAGTTTTGATTTCACAGGCGTCTCTTTCTGCCAGTGAGATGATTTTAACTAAAGATCAAGAACGATTACTTCAGCTAACAAACCAGCTAGCACAAGACCGTTTAGTGTTTGATGCAACAATCTACGATGCACAGGGTGTACGTTTAGCGTCTAGTGAAGAGGCATTATCGGTACGCGAAGTTCTTGGCCTAGATACGCCTTTGGCAACAGCTTCCATTGGTCGCCAGCAGTTGGTTGAACCAGTTTTTGCAGATGGTGCGCTTATCGGTTTTGTTCGCGTGACCTTTGAGACGGGCCGGGTGACGGCTATTTCTGACCACCACTATCGCAAGAGCGATCGTTATATGTACATGATGGTCTTAATGAGCTTTGTCTGTGGTATGTTGTTCATCTTGATTTTACGTCGACAACCGATACGTCGTAAAAAAGCGCCAAACCTGCTGCTAACCAAGTAACTAGGTAGCGCTAACAACTCATATAAAAACAGCCCGCAATGTGCGGGCTGTTTTTTTAGCTCTTGAGAGCGAAAAATAGAATGACTCTTCGTCGCTTACTCTTCGTCACCAAGCAATACTGAATCTAGTGCGATTAGCATCATGTCGTTGAATGTCGTTTGACGCTCGTCAGATGTAGTCTGTTCGCCAGTCTTGATATGATCAGAAACCGTACAGATTGTCAGAGCTTTTGCACCGTATTCTGCCGCAACACCGTAAATACCAGCAGCTTCCATTTCAACACCAACAATGCCGTACTTGTCCATTACATCGAACATTTCTGGATCTGGCGTGTAGAAAAGCTCTGCTGAGAATAGGTTACCAACTTTAACGTCAATACCGCGAGCTTTTGCAGCGTCTTCTGCCGCACGAACCATGTTGTAGTCTGCGATTGCCGCGAAGTCATGACCTTTAAAGCGGATACGGTTCACTTTAGAGTCAGTACATGCACCCATGCCGATCACAACATCACGCACTTTGATGTCTTCATTCACTGCGCCACAGCTGCCAACACGGATGATTTTCTTCACGCCGAAGTCTTTGATTAGTTCAGTCGCGTAAATCGAGCATGATGGGATACCCATACCGTGGCCCATTACCGAGATCTTACGGCCTTTGTATGTACCTGTGTAACCAAACATATTACGAACGTCACACACTTGAACGACATCTTCAAGGAAAGTCTCTGCGATGTATTTTGCACGTAGTGGATCACCAGGCATCAGTACGACGTCTGCAAATGCACCCATTTCAGCATTGATATGTGGAGTTGCCATTTTCTTTTCCTTAACCTTTCTCTAGCGCTCCGCGCTTAAGGCGATATAAGCCAGAGTATTCTCATTTCCGACAAGCAGCATTTACATACTGCAAACATAAAACTAGGAGCTATCAAGCTCCTAGTTTTCAAAAACCTAACTAATTATAGGAAGTTCTTACCGTAATCCATTGGAGAAGTACCGAAGTAACTTGCCAATGTTTGACCGATATCTGCGAATGTTTCGCGGCGGCCAAGAGAACCAGCTGGTACTTTTTGACCATAAACCAATACTGGGATGTGCTCACGAGTATGGTCAGTACCTGGCCATGTTGGGTCACAGCCGTGGTCTGCCGTTAGGATAAGCACATCGTCTTCTTCCATAATCTCTAGCACTTCGTTGATACGATCATCGAAGTACTCAAGTGCCGCTGCGTAACCCGCTACGTCACGACGGTGACCGTAAGCTGAGTCGAAGTCTACAAAGTTAGTGAATACGATCGTGTTGTCGCCCGCTTCTTTGATTTGCTCTAGCGTTGCTTCGAACAATGCAGGGATACCTGTCGCTTTCACTTTCTTAGTGATGCCGCAGTTTGCGTAGATATCAGCAATCTTACCAATAGAAACCACGTTGCCTTGCTTCTCATCAACGAGCTTCTGAAGAACCGTTGCTGATGGTGGCTCTACAGAAAGATCACGACGGTTACCTGTACGCTCAAATTGACCTTTACCAGCACCAACGAATGGCCGCGCGATAACACGACCAATGTTGTAATCTTCTAGCTCTTCACGTGCGATTTGGCAAAGCTCTAGTAGACGGTCTAGACCGAAAGTCTCTTCGTGACATGCGATTTGGAATACAGAGTCAGCAGACGTGTAGAAGATTGGTTTGCCAGTCTTCATGTGCTCTTCACCAAGATCGTCAAGAACTTGAGTACCAGACGCGTGACAGTTACCTAGGAAACCGTCAAGACCTGCACGCTCAAGAATGCGGTCAGTCAATTCTTTCGGGAAGCTGTTTGCTTTGTCAGTGAAGTAACCCCAGTCAAACAGAACAGGAACACCTGCGATTTCCCAGTGACCAGACGGCGTGTCTTTACCTGAAGAAAGCTCTGCTGCATGACCGTATGCACCAATGATTTCAGCGTCTGCGTCTAGTCCAGGTGCGAAGCGACCTGTCGATTCTTTATGCGCCATTGCCAAACCAAGTTTCGATAGATTTGGAAGGCGAAGTGCACCTTGGCGATTGTCGTTATCTGCTAAGCCTTTTTCACATTGGTCAGCGATGTGACCTAGTGTGTCTGAACCTACATCACCAAATTCTTTAGCGTCGGCAGTTGCACCGATACCGAATGAGTCTAGTACTAAAATAAATGCTCTTTTCATTGCTCGTTCCTTAGGCCCACTCGGCTTTTTATTATGGTTGAGTAGGCCTTGTGTAATTACTTGTTCTATTAGATATCTTCTGCACGAATTTGGCGGTAAACCTCTGGAGTTGGTGTGTATTCACCACCTACTTTGATTGCACTGCGCAGTGCTTTTGCCGCTTCTTCCCATTGCTCTTCAGTGCGAGCGTGGATGACCGCAAGAGGTTTATCACTGTCTGCGACCTCACCTAGGCGGATGAACTCGTCGAAACCAACTGCGTAGTCGATTTCATCAGTAGCAACACGACGACCACCACCCATAGCAACCACAGCCATGCCGATAGAACGTGTATCCATTGCAGAGACAATGCCCGTTTCTGTTGCGTAAACTGGCTTAATGATTGCTGCTTTTTCTAAGTAGTTGTCGTAGTTTTCTACGAAGTCCGCAGGGCCGCCTAAACCGGCAACCATCTTGCCGAAGCACTCAGCCGCTTTGCCGTTATCCAGCACTTCCATCAGTTTTGCGCGTGCGTCTTCTGTGTTCTCAGCAAGCTTGCCAAGTACTAACATTTCAGCACATGAAGCCATGGTCACTTCAAGTAGACGAGGATTACGGTATTCACCCGTTAAGAAACGAACCGCTTCACGAACTTCCACTGCGTTACCCGCTGAAGACGCCAATACTTGGTTCATGTCCGTAAGAATTGCCGTAGTTTTAGTGCCAGCACCGTTTGCTACCGCAACGATTGATTTTGCTAGCTCTTCAGACGCTTCGTAAGTTGGCATAAATGCACCTGAACCCACTTTTACGTCCATCACTAGCGATTCCAGACCCGCCGCCAGTTTCTTAGAAAGGATCGACGCCGTAATCAGGGAGATATTGTCTACCGTTGCGGTAATATCACGAGTCGCGTAAACACGCTTATCCGCAGGAGCAAGGTCACCAGTTTGACCGATGATCGCCACACCAGCGTCTTTGGTTACTTGACCAAAAACATCGTTGCTCGGCGTAATGTTGTAACCAGGGATAGATTCAAGTTTATCCAGCGTACCGCCTGTATGACCAAGACCGCGGCCAGAGATCATAGGTACGAAACCGCCACACGCTGCCACCATTGGGCCAAGCATTAAAGAAGTTACGTCACCCACACCACCGGTTGAGTGTTTGTCGACAATTGGACCACCGAAGTTCATGTGGCTCCAGTCGATAACCATGCCCGAATCACGCATTGCACACGTTAAGGCGATGCGCTCATCCATGGTCATTTCATTAAAGAAAATCGTCATAGCAAACGCCGCAATCTGACCTTCAGATACCGTGTTGTTCGCTACGCCTTGAATAAAGAAGTTGATTTCGTCTGCGGTAAGTACTTCACCGTCACGTTTTTTACGAATGATTTCTTGTGGTAAATACATTAGTGCCTCCCAAGCTCTTTTGAGCCATGGTTGTAGTAGGATAGAAGAGGTTTGGTAGCACCCGTTTAGGTGCTACCGTTCAGACGTATTATTGGAATTAGTACGCTGTTGGATCAGCGACGTCGTCCGATACTTCTAATGTATTTAGTAGGTTGGTTAGCAGGCTAGACGCACCAAAACGGTAGTGACGAGCATCAACCCAGTTGTCACCTAGGATTTCGTCAGCCATTGCTAGGTATGCTGCTGCGTCTTCAGCAGTGCGCACACCACCTGCTGGTTTGAAACCAACAGTTTCTGCAACACCCATGTCGCGAATAACTTCAAGCATCATGCGAGCGTATTCTGGTGTTGCGTTTACTGGCACTTTACCAGTTGAAGTTTTAATGAAGTCAGCACCTGCTTCAATACAGATTTGAGATGCTTTCTTGATTAGTGCTTCTTCTTTTAGTTCACCTGTTTCGATGATCACTTTAAGAAGAATGTCACCACAAGCTTCTTTACATTGCTTAACTAGTTCGAAGCCTACTTTCTCATCACCCGCCATTAGCGCGCGGTAAGGAAAAACTACGTCAACTTCGTCTGCACCGTAAGCAACCGCCGCTTTTGTTTCAGCAACTGCGATTTCAATGTCGTCGTTACCATGTGGGAAGTTCGTTACTGTTGCAATACGAACCTCTGGCGTACCTTGCTCACGAAGTGTCTTCTTAGCAATAGGAATAAAGCGAGGGTAAATACAAATTGCAGCTGTGTTGCCTACTGCTGTTTTCGCATCATGACATAGTGAGATCACTTTTGCATCAGTGTCATCGTCATTCAACGTAGTTAGGTCCATAAGTTTAAGTGCACGTAGCGCTGCTGCTTTTAAATCGCTCATTTCTATCTCCGATCAATATTCAAAAAATTCACTACTCAGCCTTACATCACGTCTTTAACTATAATCAACAAGTCGAGACAATGTGAGTAAATGGCTAAACAGTCTATTAATGAACGGACTTGGTTCCCTGAAGACTCGGCATATACAGCGAAAATTTATCATATGCCAATTGCTATCCTTGTCACCGCACAGTACCAGTTTGGCCTATGGCACAACAATCTATGATTGCGGTGTCTTTAATATCACATCACAAAGCAAAACGCCTATTAGATCTGATATTGCAGGGCAATTCATTTGCCCATCGATTATGTAATATTCATTACGTGATTAAGAATCAAGCTTAACCACTATCCTGTGATTAATACATTATAGAGTTTCACCGCAAAACTGTAGCACCAAATAGAGCGCAAACGGTTTGTATCTCAAAATTTCCTAGCCCCTATTCCATTGACTGCGTAATACCTCGACTAAGGCAAACACCCGATGAAATTTTGGAGCCCGAAAAACGAAAAATGCCCCGCAGCAATCTCTTGCTACAGGGCATGATGTAAAACGGCGTCTATATATTAAGAACCGATTCTAATTATAGTGCTGCAAGGCTTAAGCAGAAGCCTGCAATTGTCGCTGCCATAAGGTTAGACAACGTACCTGCAAGAACTGCTTTAACACCCATGCGAGCGATGTCACTACGACGGTTTGGTGCAAGGCTACCTAGACCACCAAGTAGAATCGCGATAGAAGAAAGGTTCGCGAAACCACATAGTGCGAATGAGATGATAGCTGTTGTCTTCTCAGACATTACTTCACCAGTTGCCGCGATTACTTGAGCGTTTTCACCTAGGTATGGTGTGAAGTTCAAGTAAGCAACGAATTCGTTCACTACGATTTTCTGACCGATGAATGAACCAGCTGTTACAGCTTCTGCCCATGGAACACCGATTAGGAATGCTAGTGGAGAGAACGCGTAACCTAGGATTAGCTCTAGTGTTAGTTCTGGCATGCCGAACCAACCACCGATGCCACCTAGCATACCGTTGATTAGCGCGATTAGACCAACGAATGCGATTAGCATTGCACCTACGTTAAGCGCAAGTTGTAGACCAGAAGCCGCACCGCCCGCAGCTGCGTCGATTACGTTAACTGGTTTGTCGTCACCGCCGTCCATCGCTTCTTCGATACTTTCGTGAGGCTGGTCAGTCTCAGGGTGAAGAATTTTAGCGAACAGTAGACCACCTGGTGCTGCCATGAATGATGCCGCAACTAGGTACTCTAGTGGAACACCCATAGATGCGTAACCAGCTAGTACACCACCAGCAACAGAAGCTAGACCACCACACATTACCGCGAATAGCTCTGATTGAGTCATTTTTGGAACGAATGGACGAACAACTAGAGGTGCCTCAGTTTGACCTACGAAGATGTTAGCTGCCGCTGACATTGATTCCGCACGCGAAGTGCCTAGCGCTTTTTGTAGTGCACCACCAAGAATCTTGATAACCCATTGCATAACGCCAATGTAGTAAAGAACTGAAATCAGTGCAGAGAAGAAGATCAGTGTAGGAAGAACACGGAATGCGAAGATGAAACCGCCGCCGCCGAATACTTCGAACATCTTGTCAGAAACAAGACCACCGAACAGGAATGATGAACCATCGTTACCGTAGTTGATAACGTTAGAAACACCTGAAGAGAAACCGTTTAGTAGATCACGGCCCCAAGGTACATACAGAACAAATGCACCTAATGCGAATTGGATAGCGAATGCGCCACCCACAGTTCTAAAGTTGATAGCTTTTCGGTTGTTAGAAAATGCCACTGCAATCGCAAGAAGCACTACCATACCGATTAGGCTCATAAACAGGCTCATAGTTTATGACTTCCTTATAAGTTATTTATTGGCGTGTTACAAAATGGAGCTATAAAGCGGGGGCAATTATACTCATGCAGAATCAATTAAAGTAATGCCAGCCTCACACTTTCCTATAAGATTCATGATTGATTCAACCAGCTTTGTGAGTTAATTCACAATAAGCAGGAAAACGTTTTCGATTTCAAACCACATCTTTAGATTTTATTCACATATCGAGAAAGCAAAATTGCTATTTTTCCACAGTTGAGAGGCAATCGATTGCTTTCGGCCGTTATGCAACTCTACGAGCTCATTAAAGACGTGAATGAGTTTGGCTGGGTGATTTGACTCCCCTTGATATCCAAGTATAGGCATATCTGGTGCGTCTGTTTCGATTACTAGGTTTTCGAGTGGTAATTTTTGAATTGCGTCGCGTGTTTTCTTGGCTCTTGGGTAGGTAATCGTTCCTCCTACACCGATAAAAAAACCTAATTTGACCCACTCCATGGCTTGCTGATAACTCCCAGAAAAAGCGTGTAGCACACCACCTCTAGGGAGATTCGCCGCTTTCACCATTTGAATGAGGCGATTGTGCGCTTTTCGGCTATGTAAAATAACTGGGAGTTCGAAGCGTCTAGCCAGCTCAAATTGAACTTCAAGTATCTTTTCTTGCAACTGTGGATCAACATCAATGGCAAAATCTAAACCACACTCTCCTATTGCCACGCACTGCTGCCCTTTTTGATTTAGATAGCCTTCTAGCTCTGTAAGGTGCTGCTCAACGTTATCTTCAAGAAAATACGGATGAAAGCCGAGCGCATAATACAAATTGGCATGTTGCTCTGCCAAAGTTTGAATACGAGCCCAGTTTTGCGGACCGACGGAAGGAATCAAAATTCTTGCGACGCCTTGCGTTTGAGCAAGCTCAAGTTGATGTGCAAAGTCATCTTGAAACACATCAAAATCAAAGTGGCAGTGCGTATCAAAGAGCTTCATCTTGACGCTTTTTATCTGTATCTGCGGGCAGAAAATCAGAGGATGGTTGGGCTTCACTCTTCTCTTCAGTTTGATGGGCTGGGTCTTTTCGATATGGGACACAACTGCGTTTCTGATCGGGAGTTAACCCCATCTCTTTACACCAGTTGTCGTAACGCTTTAGCCCACGTTTAAACCAATTCATATCTTATCCTTATATAAAAACGCCCTTGGCTAAGTTTATAGCCAAGGGCGTTTTAAAATCTAGTTTGCGTTAAGGCTTACCCTAACCGCGCAAATTAGTGCTCACGCGTCGCACGGAAATCAACGTCAGGGAAACGCTCTTTCGCCAAGTTTAAGTTAACCATTGTTGGAGCGATATACGTTAGGTTATCACCACCATCCAATGCTAAGTTCGCTTGATTCTTGCGTTGGAACTCATCCAGTTTCTTCGCATCACCACACTCAACCCAACGAGCAGTTGCAACGTTAATGCCTTCATAAATCGCTTCAACGTTATACTCAGATTTCAAACGAGCCACAACAACATCGAACTGAAGTACACCAACGGCACCAACGATCAGATCGTTGTTCTGTAGAGGACGGAATACCTGTACCGCACCTTCTTCTGATAGCTGAACCAAACCTTTGAGAAGCTGCTTCTGCTTTAATGGATCTTTCAGGCGAATACGACGGAATAGTTCCGGAGCGAAGTTCGGAATACCAGAGAACTTCAGTGATTCACCTTGCGTAAAGGTATCACCAATCTGAATAGTGCCGTGGTTGTGTAGACCAATGATGTCACCGGCGTAAGCGTGTTCTGCACGTGCACGGTCACCAGCCATAAAGGTTACTGCATCAGAGATACTCACTTGCTTGCCAAGACGAACGTGGTTCATCTTCATACCTTGCGTGTAAGTGCCCGATACAATACGCATGAATGCGATACGGTCGCGGTGTTTTGGGTCCATATTCGCTTGGATCTTAAATACGAAACCAGAGAACTTCTCTTCAGTCGCTTCAACTTCACGTTCAACCGCTTGACGAGTTTTCGGCGCTGGAGCCCATTCAGTTAGACCGTCTAGCATATGATCCACACCAAAGTTACCTAATGCAGTACCGAAGTAAACTGGCGTCAGGTCACCTGTTAAGAACATTTCCAAATCAAACTCAGGGCAAGCACCCATGACAAGCTCAAGCTCTTCTCGAACACTTTCCGCAAGGCCTGCACCAACTTTTTCATCAAGCTCTGGGTTATCGAGACCTTTGATGATTCGAACTTCTTGAATCTCATGACCGTGACCTGATTCGTATAAAATCGTTTCATCACGGTGAATGTGGTACACACCTTTAAATTCTTTACCACAGCCGATTGGCCATGTAATTGGCGCACACATCATGCCCAACTCGTTTTCTACCTCGTCCAATACTTCCATTGGATCACGAACGTCACGGTCAAGTTTGTTCATGAAGGTTACGATTGGCGTGTCACGCAGACGCGTTACTTCCATCAGCTTACGTGTACGATCCTCGACACCTTTCGCCGCATCGATAACCATCAAACACGAGTCTACTGCCGTTAACGTACGGTATGTATCTTCCGAGAAGTCTTCGTGTCCAGGCGTATCAAGTAGGTTTACCAGACAGTCATTGTAAGGGAACTGCATTACAGAAGTGGTTACCGAGATACCACGTTCTTTTTCCATTTCCATCCAGTCTGATTTTGCGTGCTGTGCGTTACCACGACCTTTAACCGTACCTGCTTTTTGGATCGCGTTTCCGAATAAAAGGACTTTTTCAGTAATGGTGGTTTTACCCGCATCCGGGTGAGAAATAATAGCGAACGTTCTGCGCTTAGACACTTCGCCTAAAAAAAGGGGATTTGACATTAGTTAATCTTCTAAATTACTTTCATGCTCACAAAATAGGCAAGCATATCTACTATTCGATATTGTGCGGTATTCTCGCTTATTATCGCTGTGCTAGCAAACTGGAAAGACATGAACTGAATTTACTCGGCTCACCAGCCTTTACCTGCAACTAACAAGGGAAAGCCAGCTCCACACAAAGAGATGTAAAAATTCAAAAAATTATTATTACATATTCAAAAGCCTCGAATCCGGATACGCATTTAAAGCATAAGTGTTGATGAGGTAATTAGTAACGGCCTAAAACTAACTCAAAAATAAGTAACTCATGATAATGGCGTCTTCCTTACCATTTCCCGATTTAGCTGGGTAATAGTTGTAACGACGGTCCACTTCATTAAAACCTGCTTGCTCATAAATATGGATAGCTGGGTGATTACTTTCACGCACTTCTAACCAAGCACTCTCTGCTTTGGCTTGTTCACAGTATTCAATAAACGCGTCCAGCAATTTTTGCCCTAGCCCTCTGCCCTGTTGAGAAGGCGCTACTGCAATATTTAATAGTGTCACTTCTCCAACAATATTCTGTCCATAGAAGTAACCAACCACTTGAGAGCCTTCCAGCATCACATGATGGCAAGCACCGCGACTGGATAAGTCACGAACCAAAGATTCGGCCCAAGGGTGAGAATGTGCTTGCTGCTCGATTTGCCAAACTTGGTCGAGGTGCTCTGCACGCATCGGCGTAATTTCAATTGTCACGCATTAGCTCCGTTAAGAAGAGTACGAACAGATTTGTTGCCACAATGCGCGGCGCTGTTCGTTATTACCATCAATATCTTGTAATAGTGGCGAGGTCAGGTGCTTTGCCTTGATGCTTTGATCAGCCTCACAGCCTGCAAACCACACCCACTCTAGCTGATGTTCACCCAGCATGGATAAGCGCTCAGGCTCTAGGTGTAGCGCATCATCAAGCGTGAGCTTAATGCTTTTTAATACGCGCTCAAACATCAATGCCGTCTCGTTTTCTGGACATATTGGCGATACCAATAGGAGTTTACATGAACTTTGCAAATCCAATAATGGCGATTGATAGCCTTCCAGTCTTTCAGGGTGTACCAGCTCCCATGTGCTGATCCCCATTTCACGTAAATACTGTTTCTCGTTAATTGACATTTTCCGTCACCTATTTGAACGAGGGCAATCCTATCAAATTATCGCGATTATACCTAAAGGACTTCAAGGAACACCTGAACACAATGAGATGATTTGGATATTCCTGAACATAGCGTTTTGCCAACGGCCACACATTGGGTATGACATATGAGGTACATTATGAAATTCTTAAATACGCTACTACTTTGCACACTGGTAGCCGCCACCAGCATGAGTGTTTTTGCTAATAACAGCGATGAGTGGGAGCTGATTGCAACGAAAACCGTTAACTTTCATACAGAAACAGATACCGTGACACCAAATAGCCTATTCCGAAACCGAAGCTTCAGTAAAATAAAACTAAAATGTGTGCAAGGAACGGTAGACATTAATGGTTTAAAAGTCGTCATGACAGATGGTAGTGAGAAAAAGCTTTCCTCTATGGGCGTACTAACAAGCGGATTGTCGACTCGTGCCTGGAGCCTTCCAGGTACAAAAGAAGCCAAGCTAAAACAGATTGAAATGACTTACAGTAGCAGGGGGAGCACAAAACTCAGCCTGCTAGGGGTAAGTAAAAAAGCGAAAATAGAGATCTGGGGCAAAAAGAAAAGTAACCAGTCATCCTAACCTCCCTATCTCAGTTTTCAGTGAATAAGAAAGAAGCCCACTTAGTCGTGGGCTTCTTTCATTTACAGTTCAGAGAACTCTGGCGCATAGTCTATGCGTCCGGAGCGTCCAGCACATTGACCTTCGACCAACTCTGCGACTCGAAATGCACCTTTAGGGACATCCCAAGCACATTCAAAGCCCATCTCGTCGCATGATTGAAAACCCTGGCGCGCGTAATAATCAGGATCGCCCAACACCACACACACTGGGTAGCCAAAATCACGCAGTGAATCAAAACCTTCTTTGATCAACTCTGCAGCGATGCCTTGGCGACGGTAATCTTCATGAACAGCTAATGGCGCTAGCCCTTGCCATGACAAATCTTCACCATTTAAGGTCACAGGGCTAAATAAAGCATGGCCTATAACCTCTCCCTCATCTGTACACGCGACTAAGGAAAGCGTGAATTTGCTGTTTTCGCGCAAACGCATCACAAGCTCAGCTTCAGCTTCCGTCGGGAAGGCGTGTTTCAATAAGCGGTCAATGGTAAGAATGTCCGCTGGGGCTTCAGTTCGAATAAGCATTCGCTACTCCGGTTGGTTGTGCAGGCGCTTGAACTCCTTTCTGAACAAAATCAGCCAATTGATTCAAAGCGACTTGCATTGCTTTCGGTAACTGCTCTAAGTCGACACTGTCCATTAAGTTTTTCACTTCTAAGCCAAGCTCAGTATCACCTTCAATTGAAAGGCGACGTTGGAAGAACAGTGTGTCAGGGTCTTCTTTACGACCAGCAATCAGTACTAGGTCGTTTAGATTACCACTAAAACTCACATCTTCCTGAACTGGTTTTTCAGCTACCACCAATTTTTCGTCTTGATAGCTGATGTACCATGCTAAGTTCAAGTCTTTAATCGCAACTTTTAACCACTTGTCTTCAAGGAACTCAAAGTCACCATCTTCCAAGGCTTCTTTAAACACCATTTTTAGCCCTTCCAGCAACGCTTTTTGCTGAATTGGCTGTGGTAATAACTGGACTGGAGAACGCAAAATGTTAGCTGCGTTCTTTACTAGTTGACTGCGAATCTTGTTTAACACGTTCATTATCCGTTACTTTGTCATTAGGTTGCTTATATTAAGCAATCGTGGCGATGAGATTACTGTTATGTATCAATAAAGTGCTTATTTTAGATTGGTGGTTTATTGTTCACTAACGCTTCTTTTTTTGAACTTACGTGTATTATTGATGCGAACAGGTGGATAAACACTTTTACAACCGTATTTTCAAAGTTATAGTTATCTGAGCGTATCCATGTGATTGTCGACTGCACAGCTAAAACCGCGAGCCCTTTAATGGCAGGTAACACTTTAGCTTGGTGGTAGACCGCCGCAGGCTTATCAGGGTGTCGCTTTTTATACACGGACGAATAATCTGGCTCATTGGAGATCGGTAATACCCTAATGCCTTCCCAGCAATTAAAACATTGGTTTGCCACGCTAACCTCAAATAGCCCTTTCTTCTTTGCCATTCTTGATAAAAAACACAATTATCGAATGGTAAGTGACCGTTACTGCGATATCGCAGGTTTAAGTCATGAGGAAATCGTCGGCTTAAACGATTGCCAAGTGCTGGGTGAGCAGTTTTATAAGAAGCTTGCACCATACTATCAGCGCGCGTTCAAAGGGGCACATGTCGAAGCCGAAATCACGCTCGATGAAACCGACCTTGAAACCAGTCTTCACTTTAGTCTTTCGCCAGTTTTTGAAGGTAACGACATTCGCTTTGTTGTTTTTCACGCTGTCGATACTTCAGAAAAGCAGATACTCGTTCGCTCCTTAGAAGAGTCCGAAAGTAAGTTTGCGAAGTTAACACAACTGCTACCAGACGGCTTACTGCTTATCGAGGATGATATTGTCATCTCTGCGAACCCCGCATCAGCGCGCCTTCTCGGACTTAACTCTCCTCATGAATTGTTGGGCGAAGAGCTAAGTCGTTTATTCATCGATGAAAACAGTAAAAAGGTATTTAGTCATCGATTGAGTACATTAATTTCTGACAAACCTTTTGTCTGCTTAACCAGCGCAAGATGCGGCTTTGAACGGAAAGTTCAGCTACACGCGGATTCCACGGCGATATTAGGTAGCGAATCTCAAATTATCCTAATCCAAGATGCTGATGATGCGCCCAAAAACCTATCTTCTGCATCGAATGAAGACATACACATTGACTCACTCACCAAACTCTACAACCGCTTTGGCTTCACCAAACGTTTGGAACAGCTGATCAAAAAGCAAACACCGCTTCTGGTGTTCTATTTGGATATCGATAACTTCAAAAACATTAATGACTCACTTGGTCACCATATTGGCGATAAAGTGATTCAAGAGGTATCGGCCCGTCTTAAACGGTTACTACCAAACCAAGCGATTATTGGTCATTTGGGTGGCGATGAGTTTGGCGTCATTCTGCCGGAGCCAGAAAATACCCGCATGGCTGAAATTTTGTCCGATCGCATTATCTCGTTGATCAACCAACCTTTCGACTTGCACCACTTCAGCAAACGCCTTGCCTGTTCAATTGGTAGCGTTCGATACCCTGAAGACGGACAAGATGCGCGAATCCTACTACAAAATGCCGATACTGCGATGTATGAAGCCAAAGATCGTGGTAGAAATCGTCTGATCAAATTTAACGATCAAATGAACAAAGAAGCGCGTATGCGTTTGTGGCTTGAAATCGAACTGCAAAAAGCATTGCAGCAGAACGGTTTGGAAGTGTGGTATCAACCTAAGGTTAACGCGCGAGACTTCAGTATCAACGGCGCAGAAGCGCTCGTTCGTTGGAAGCATCCAGTCGAAGGGTACATTAGTCCTGGCTCATTCATTCCTGTCGCCGAGCGCGCTGGGTTAATAGAACACCTTGGACGTGTCGTGATGCGTGATGTTTTCAATACGGTAAAACGTTGGAAGCAACAAGGCATACTGCCAGGCCGTGTCGCCATCAACCTCTCTCCCGAGCAATTTGGCAACCCACAGCTGATCGACTTTATGGAAAAGCTGCTTCGCACTACCGAGCTTGATCCAAGCTGCATTACCTTCGAGCTAACCGAAAGTGCCGTGATGAGTGATAGCGAACATACACTGCAAATGTTGAATGCGATTAAAAAGCTTGGCTTCGCTCTCTCTATCGATGACTTTGGTACCGGCTACTCTTCTCTTTCTTACTTAGCGCGTTTCCCTATTGACGAGCTAAAAATCGACCGCGCTTTTATTAATGATATCGACACACTACCGAAACAAGTCACTGTGATTGAAAACATCATTAATCTGGGTAAGTCGCTCGACTTAACTGTCGTTGCCGAGGGGGTGGAAACCCATCAGCAAGCGACCCTGCTCTCTAACCTTCAATGTAATGCGATTCAAGGATTCCATTTTTATCGCCCACAGCCAAAACATGAAATTGAAGAGCTGTTTGTACAGAATCGTCGTCACAAGAACTAACCCCGACCCGATACCCTTACTCGCAAGGGGTAAATATCGACTTTATTGAGCTAAACCTAACTTAGGTCAATTTCGCTATTCATAATTCTTCATAAAATGCGGACACCTTTTTATTCTCAATGATTGTGAGCATATGGAACTCTTGTGTCCCGCGGGTAACCTGCCTGCGTTAAAAACTGCGATTGATTGCGGTGCCGATGCCGTCTACATTGGTTTCAAAGATGATACCAACGCCCGTCACTTTGCTGGCCTCAACTTTAACGGCAAAAAGTTAGAAAAAGCGGTGCAATACGTTCATGACCGCAATAAAAAAATTCATGTCGCGTTGAATACCTTCGCTCATCCCAATGGCTTCGAGCGCTGGACGAACGCAGTAGACAATGCAGCGGCACTGGGTGTAGACGCGCTGATTGTTGCAGACATTGCAGTGCTGGAGTACGCGGCTCGCAAATATCCCGATCTAGAACTACACCTTTCAGTGCAAGCATCAGCGACCAACGTCGCAGCCATTGATTTTTACAAACAAAACTTCAACGTAAAACGGGTAGTGCTACCCCGCGTTTTATCGATTCATCAGGTCAAACAGCTTTCACGCAACATCACTAGCGATGTCGAGTTAGAAGTCTTTGCTTTTGGTAGCCTTTGTATCATGTCTGAAGGTCGCTGCTACCTATCGTCATACATGACAGGTGAGTCTCCAAACACTGTGGGAGCATGCTCTCCAGCTAAGTACGTTCGCTGGCAAGAAACAGAAAATGGTCTGGAATCCCGCCTTAACGACATTTTGATCGATCGCTACAGCACCGGTGAAAATGCGGGCTACCCTACCTTGTGTAAAGGCCGTTTCGAAGCAGAAATCGAAGGCGAGAAAAAACGCTACCACGCACTGGAAGAACCAACCAGTTTGAACACCCTCTCTATGCTGCCAGAACTATTTGCTGCAAATGTGGCGTCTGTAAAAATTGAAGGTCGCCAACGTAGCCCAGCTTACGTAGAACAAGTCACTCGAACATGGCGAGCCGCGATTGAACGTTACCAAGCAAACCCAGAAGCTTATCAAGTCGAAGCGGCTTGGGATGCCGCATTGGCAAACGTGTCTGAAGGTACGCAGACCACACTTGGTGCTTATCACCGCAAATGGCAGTAGAGGTTAAGATGGATAATTCAATGAAATACGCGCTTGGCCCGCTGTTGTACTTCTGGCCAAAACAAGACATCGAAGCGTTTTATGAACAAGCGAAATCAAGCTCCGCGGACATCGTCTATCTTGGGGAAACCGTATGTTCAAAACGTCGAGAAATGAAGCCTTCGCATTGGCTTGAAATCGCAAAAGAGCTGTCTGCATCTGGCAAGCAAGTGGTGCTATCAACGATGGCACTACTGGAAGCTCCGAGTGAAGTAAACATAATGAGGAAGTACATCGACAACGGTGACTTCGCGATTGAAGCAAATGACGTATCTGCTGTTCAGTTAGCATCAGAGCATAAAGTGCCTTTCGTCGTTGGTCCTGCAATCAATACTTATAACGCACACACGCTCAACTTATTTTTGAAGCAAGGTATGATGCGTTGGTGCATGCCTGTCGAGCTCTCTCGCGAATGGTTAAACGATACTTTAGTTCAGTGTGACGAGCTTGGTATTCGTAACAAGTTTGAAGTTGAGGTATTTAGCCACGGTTATTTGCCTTTAGCGTATTCCGCTCGCTGTTTCACAGCCCGAGCTGAAAACCGAGCGAAAGACGATTGCGAAACCTGCTGTATCAAATACCCTACGGGTATCCAGGTCAGCAGCCAAGAAGGGCAAGAAGTCTTTAACCTTAACGGCATTCAAACACAGTCAGGGTATTGCTACAACCTCATCAATGACTTACCAAGTATGAAAGGGCTGGTTGATGTGATCCGATTAAGCCCTCTTGGTATCGATACTTTTTCAGAGTTAGAGCGTTTTCGCTCAAACGAATACGGCGATAATCCTGAAAAGCTCGAAAGCCGCCAATGCAATGGCTATTGGCATCAACTAGCGGGCTTAGAAGTAAAAAACATTTAATCCTTAAAGAAAAAAGCGAGGTCTACCCTCGCTTTTATCTGTTAGCTTTTGTTAGCAGGCTTGCACCCTTGGTTCGACAGAACTCTCATTAAGCAGCTTTTTCACATCTCGCCACAACATACTGATCACGACCAAACTCAATGCAATGTTAGACAATGGGAAAGCTAACCAAATGCCTGTCACGCCGAAAAGTTTCGGCATAATGAATAAGAATGGCAACTGGACCAGCATGTTGCCTAGTGTTACAAACATGGCTTTGCTGCCTTTGTTTACTGATTGATAGTACGCGGCCGCCACAACTAAAAAACCATCTAAGAACAACGCAAACATGTGTAAACGAATCCCGATCACCGTGCTATCAATCAACTGTTGGTCTGCATTATTAAACACCGCAACCAGTTCGTACGGGAAAAGGTTCATCAAAACAACGAACGCCACCCCGCCAAGCACAGATGTCCCCATCGCGACCTTTAATAACTTTCTAATGTTATCCTGATTACGTGCACCGTGGTTGAAGCTCACTAAAGGCTGCATACCATTCGCAATTCCTTCGGCTATCAGATAGTAAACCGTCACGATGTACCCCAAAATCGCGTACGCTCCGATCAACATTGCACTTCCGTATTGAGCAAATAACGCGTTGTGCAGTGCCACCATCACAGAGCCGTAGGCGTACATAAAGAAACTTGATGTACCTATCATGATAATCTTTGGTGCAGCATCAACCTGAACTTTGAAGTCGCTGATACGAAGGCGTAATGTTGCTTTTGAAGTAAAGAAGTAACCAATACCGAGCACAGTGACCACTAATTGTGCAAGTGCAGTGGCAATAGCGGCTCCGGTTAACTCCCACTCCAACCAAGCAATAAATACGTAGTCTAATGCAATGTTAATAACGGCACCGATGACCATCAAAATCGTTGCTAAGTTCGGGCTGTCGTCATTGCGTAACAGAAACGGAACCGCGATAGAACCCAACGTGAATACGCACGCGACAATCAGAATATGCAAATATTGCAGCGCAAGTTCAAACACTCGCCCTTCCGCACCTTGCCAGCGAATAAATTCATCCGAAAACAAGAACAATATTGTAGCAACGACCGGCATCAATGCCGCTAACAACGTCAATCCGGTCGTTAGGATTCGCTTAGCGCCTTCATGATCGTTCTCTCCTTGCTTGATCGAAGTCAGCGCGCCAGTCCCCACCCCAATCATCATTCCTATACCTAGGATCGAGCCGATAATAGGCCACGCAACATTGATCCCAGCTAATCCGTCAGCGCCAACATAACGGCCAATAAAAATGCCATCAACTATTTGATACAAACCGTTTACGAGCATTGCTGCGACGGTTGGAATCGTATATTTCCAAAACTGTCTATAAATTGAGTTTTGCATGACTGTCACCAGTAGTTAGCAAAGCTAACCATTTAATTAGCAAGACTAACTAAATGGTTAAATTAAATAAAAAAAGATGAAACAACAAAAACTAAACCATACAGCTGAGGTCTTTGCTTTAGTTTAAAATGACTTATTACTCAATGCTTTATTCAGTAAAGCTTGTAACTGCTCAGCTTCTTGCTGATTTAATTGTTGCATCATTTGGTCAGAGATATCTTTGTACACTACCTGCTCCAAAGACATTTTTTCTGCGACTTCTTCCGTAAGCAACACACGCTTAGCACGAGCATCCTCATTACATGCGATGCGTTTCACCAAACCCTTTTTTTCCAAACGCACAACCATTGTCGATGCGGAAGGCTTAGTCACTTGCAGCTCTTCTGCAAGATCGGTTATTCGCACACCCTCAGGGTAAACCTGAATCACACGTAAATAATCGAACTCATTAAAGCTTAGATGTGATAATGGATCTTCTTTGGCATAGACACGCCAAGCTTTGGCGCAAAAACGCTCTAAATCAATCAAGCTTTCTTCTAATGCCATAAAAGCCACCACCACTTAGTTAGCAAGACTAACTATTTTAAATGAGTCACTCATCAAGTTCAATCATAAAAAAAGCCGCTCTCATCGAGCGGCTCTAAATCATTCAATTTCCAGCTTCTTGGCAGCCTTTAACTTGGCCAATCTATCTTGCTGTAATTGATCGTAAATTTGCGCCAGCTCCAAGAAAGAATAGCGATGCTCAACATAATCGTAAACGTTGAACGAAATCGCGAGCTTATAAAGTGAGATGGCACTTGCGATATCACCTTCAAGCTGATTACGCTTTCCAAGGTAGAAATACGTTTCCGTCAATCGTTCAGCTAGGCGATAGTTCTCTCTCGTTCCATCCATAATTGCTTTAAGCGCGTCTTCGTCCGAGACGTCTCGTAGCATGATGGCAACAAGAACCCATCCCCACTCTTCACTACGATCTCGTAAATAACGCTGTTGAAGATTGGCTTTTGCTTGCTCTGGATTTTGCTCAGCTTCGATGATGTACAGCCATAATGAACGAAAAGGATCCGTTGGCATTTCTTGATAATGCTTGGTCATATCTTCTAAAGCGAGATCGATTCGGCCACCATAATACAGTGCAATCGCACGGTTGCGCTCAGCATAGGTATTATCAGGAGCCAACTCTATGGTCGAGTCAAACGCTTCATATGCCGCATCAAACTCTCCTACTTGGGTAAAGTATACTCCCAAAAGATTGAAGATGTCCGGCTGAGCAGGATTCAACTGCAAAGACTGGTTAAAGTCCAAACGGGCAAGATCACGTAAACCAACGCTGTCGTAGTAGCTACCGCGCTCATAATGCATTTTAGCGCGCACTTCATCACTAAGGTCGGGACGTTGTAGCAACTGCGAGAGACGCGCGATTTGTACTTCTTGTTGAACACTAGGCTGAAGTGGCACCGCCATCGGTGGATATAACCACTTTTGTGCTGATTGTTGAGAAGTATTTGCACAACCGGTCAGCGCGATAGCAACACATAAAATTGCGGTTTGAAACCATTTCACTAATTGATACTCCTGTTTGGACCGCTCAAGATTTATTTCTCTTAATGCAATATAGGCGATAACCTCGTTTGAGGTTAATACATCGAAACAAACCAAAAAAGGGGAGCGAAAATGCTCCCCTTTTATAACATGCTTTCAGGCCCTTAATCTAATAAAAGGCTGAAAGTCTCATTTTGTCTTACTCGTCTTTAGCAGCTGGTGCTTCAGCAGCAGCTTCTTCAGCTGGCTTTTCTACCGCTTCTTTCATGCTTAGACGTACACGGCCTTGGCGGTCGATTTCAAGAACTTTAACTTGAACTTCTTGACCTTCAGCTAGGTAGTCAGACACTTTCTCTACGCGTTTTTCTGCGATTTGAGAAATGTGTACAAGACCATCTTTGCCTGGAAGAACCGTTACGAATGCACCGAAGTCTGCTAGACGTGCAACTTTACCTGTGTAGATACGGCCCACTTCAACTTCAGCAGTGATCTCTTCGATACGGCGGATAGCTTCTTTCGCAGCAGTGCCTTCAGTTGCCGCAATCTTGATAGTACCGTCGTCTTCGATTTCGATAGTTGTACCAGTCTCTTCAGTTAGAGCACGGATAACTGCACCACCTTTACCGATAACGTCTTTGATCTTCTCAGCGCTGATCTTCATCGTGTGAATACGCGGAGCAAATTCAGAGATGTCTTCACGAGCACCAGAGATTGCTTCATCCATTACAGATAGGATGTGCTTACGTGCGCCTTGAGCTTGGTTAAGCGCAATTTGCATGATTTCTTTAGTGATGCCTTCGATCTTGATGTCCATTTGAAGTGCAGTGATACCAGTGTTAGTACCTGCTACTTTAAAGTCCATGTCACCTAGGTGGTCTTCATCGCCAAGGATGTCAGAAAGTACAACGAAATCGTCACCTTCTTTAACAAGACCCATTGCAATACCAGCAACAGATGCTTTGATTGGTACACCTGCGTCCATAAGCGCAAGAGAAGTACCACATACTGAAGCCATTGAAGATGAACCGTTAGATTCAGTGATTTCCGATACAACACGTACTGTGTATGGGAACTCATCAACAGAAGGCATTACTGCAGCAATACCACGCTTCGCCAGTTTACCGTGGCCGATTTCACGACGCTTAGGAGAACCTACAAAACCAGTTTCACCTACACAGTATGGAGGGAAGTTGTAGTGCAGTAGGAAGTGATCTTTACGCTCACCAGTTAGCTCATCGATGATTTGAGCATCACGCTGAGTACCTAGCGTTGCCGTAACGATCGCCTGAGTTTCACCACGAGTGAATAGCGCGCTACCGTGAGTACGAGGAAGAACACCAGTACGTACATCTAGTGCACGAACCATGTCTTTTTCACGGCCATCGATACGAGGGTTACCTGCAATAATACGGCTACGTACTACTGTCTTCTCTAGATCATGGAAGATAGTGTGGATTTCTTTTGTATCTGCTTCAGGATCTTCAGCAAGAAGAACTTCATTTACTTCCGCAGCGATCTCATGGATGCGGTCGTAACGAGCCATTTTCTCAGTAATTTGGTAGGCTTCAACAAGTTTAGCTTCTGCTAGATCAGCAATCTTATTTTTAAGCGCTGTGTTCTCTTCAGGAGCAACCCAATCCCAAGCAGGAGTTGCAACTTCTGCTTTGAATTCGTTGATAGCTTTAATAGCAACTTGTTGTTGGTCATGACCATAAACAACCGCCGCTAGCATTTCTTCTTCAGTTAGGTTGTCCGCTTCTGACTCAACCATCAATACTGCTGACTCTGTACCTGCAACAACAAGGTCAAGCTTAGAAGTTTCTAGTTCAGTTTGGCTAGGGTTAAGTACAAGCTGACCATCGATATGACCAACACGCGCCGCACCGATAGGGCCGTTGAATGGAATGCCAGAGATAGCAAGAGCAGCAGAAGTACCGATCATTGTAACGATATCTGGCTGAACATCTGGGTTTACAGACATTACTGTCGCGATAACCTGAACTTCGTTTTTAAACGCGTCTGGGAATAGCGGACGGATTGGACGGTCGATTAGACGAGCTGTTAGCGTTTCGCCTTCAGAAGGACGACCTTCACGTTTGAAGAAGCCGCCTGGGATTTTACCCGCAGCGTAAGTACGCTCTTGGTAGTTAACCGTTAGTGGGAAGAAGTCTTGACCTGCAACGGCTTCTTTTTTACCTACAACAGATACGAATACAGACGTATCATCCATTGTGACCATAACTGCTGCTGTAGCTTGACGTGCAATAACGCCAGTTTCTAAAGTAACTGTGTGGTTACCGTACTGGAACGTTTTAACAACTGGTTTTTCGAACATTGTTATTCCTTGTTTCTAATCTTCCTTTAGTGCTTAAAGAAATCTTAGATGTGTTAATTGACACTCAAGGCATTACGAATCGCGACTAGTAAAAAGAAACTCGGAAGTTCCTTTTGAATAGTCGCGACCTTTTGGTCGACGTGGTTGACTGTAATGCTATGAGCTTTTGAGAAAACCTCTTACAAGGTTTAGCCGCCAGTATTATAACGGCATAAGTCTAATTTGGCTAAATTTAGGCAACAAAAAAGGGGCATAAAGCCCCTTTTTAGACAAACTGCTATGCAGTCGCTGATTAGCGACGTAGGCCTAGACGTTTGATTAGGTCTTGGTAGCGAGCTAGGTTTTTACCTTTTAGGTAATCTAGAAGCTTACGACGACGAGAAACCATGCGTAGAAGACCACGACGGCTGTGGTGATCGCCTTTGTGCGCTTTGAAGTGACCTTGTAGGTGGTTGATAGAAGCTGTAAGTAGAGCTACTTGAACTTCTGGTGAACCAGTGTCGCCTTCGCCTTGTGCGTATTCTGCAACGATTGCTGCTTTAGTTTCTGCATTCAGAGACATAATTCTCTCCTAATAAGAGTAGGTTTAAAGTTGTAGCAGCCAATCTCTGATTCAGCCGCTACGCGAAGCGCGGATTATAGGGAAATTTCCTATCTCGTGCAATATAAAAATACCGACACTCAGGTCGGTATTTTCAATCATTTACTTGGATGCAACGTCATCTCGGAACACGACCAATCGCTTAGGAGCGATTTTGCCATCTTCGTTCATTTCGCCAACGCCAATAAACAAGCGTTCTTCACCCATAGTAAGGCGAAGTGAGCCCTCTGTCGGAGCACCAAATACTTGAACGGGCTGCCCATGTTGGACCATATCCGCCAGTTCAGGCACCAAGTTGACTTCTGGTAAGTCTTCTACCGCTGTATCCATTGGCAAAAGCAGTGGGTCCAGTAGTTCTCGAGGCGCTCGTTCCTCGCGGTGAGCTTGCTCTAGCAACTCATTTAGTTGCTCAAGTGTTACCATATTCTCGTAAGGGTATTTAGCAACACCAGTACGACGAAGCATAGTTACGTGCGCACCACAACCTAACATTTCGCCCAGATCATCAACGATAGTACGAATATAGGTACCTTTAGAGCAGTGCACTTCCATCTCTACTTCATCGCCTTCAAAACGGTGAAGAACAATCTCATATACCGTGATCTTACGAGATTCACGCGGAACTTCGATGCCTTTACGAGCGTATTCATACAAGGGTTTACCTTGATACTTCAACGCAGAGAACATGGAAGGCACTTGATCAGATTCACCACGGAACTGATCGATGCACGCTTCTAGCTTGTCTAACGTAACATCGACTGGACGCGTCTCTACAACTTCACCATCCGAGTCAGACGTATTGGTACGTTCACCCAGCTTTGCGATCACACGGTAGCGTTTATCAGAATCAAGAAGAAACTGAGAAAATTTTGTCGCTTCACCCAAGCAAATTGGCAGCATGCCTGTCGCTAATGGGTCCAAGGCTCCAGTGTGGCCTGCTTTCTCAGCAAAGTAGATTCGCTTTACTTTTTGCAGTGCATCATTGGAAGAGATACCTGTTGGTTTGTCCAACAGTATAACGCCATTAATTGGACGACCTTTACGACGACGAGCCATTATTCTTCGTCCTCACGACCAGAATCTTTTTGCTTTTGTTTGTCTGAACTAACGACTTCAGACACTAGGTTAGACATACGCATACCTTCAACAAGCGTATTGTCATAGTGGAAGCGGATTTCTGGCGTTAAACGTAGACGAATACGCTTACCTAACATCATGCGAATGTGCACTTCGTGCTCACGTAGCGCTGCTAGACATGATTCAGGTGTTTGCTCACCCACACACAGGAAGGTCACAAATACTTTTGCGTAAGCTAGGTCACGAGAGACTTCTACGTCTGAGATCGTCACCATGCCAAGGCGAGAGTCACGAACTTCACGTTGAAGGATCATCGCTAGTTCTTTTTGCAGCTGCTGTGCAACGCGCTGCGTGCGGCTAAATTCTTTTGACATATCTTTACTCTTATATAGAAAGAATGGGGGGTTGGTCAAAGCCAGCCCCCCATGGTGTATTCAACAACCAATTACTACTTATCTTTCAAAGACAATATTAGTAATTTTAGTCAATTAGTCTAGAGTACGTTTAATTTCAACGATTTCGAAGACTTCGATTTGGTCACCAACGCGAACATCATTGTAGTTCTTAACGCCGATACCACATTCGTAGCCATTCTTAACTTCTTGAACGTCATCTTTGAAACGACGTAGTGACTCTAGTTCACCTTCGTAAATAACAACGTTATCACGTAGTACACGGATTGGGTTGTTACGCTTGATCACACCTTCTGTAACCATACAACCAGCGATAGCGCCCAGTTTCGGTGACTTAAACACGTCACGAACTTCAGCAAGACCAATGATCTCTTGCTTGAATTCTGGAGCAAGCATACCGCCCATTGCTTGTTTCACTTCATCAATCAATTGGTAAATGATTGAGTAGTAACGTAAGTCAACAGCTGCGGCTTCAACAGCACGGCGAGCAGAAGCATCTGCACGAACGTTAAAGCCAAGGATGATTGCGTTTGAAGCTTCCGCTAGTACTACGTCAGTTTCCGTAATACCACCTACACCAGAACCAACGATGTTCACTTTAACTTCGTCAGTAGATAGCTTAACTAGTGAGTCAGCGATTGCTTCTACAGAACCTTGAACGTCTGCTTTAAGTACAACGTTAAGTTCAGCAACTTCACCGGCAGTCATGTTAGAGAACATGTTCTCTAGTTTAGATTTCTGCTGACGAGCAAGTTTCACTTCACGGAACTTACCAGCACGGTAGTTAGCTACTTCACGCGCTTTACGCTCGTCACGAACTACTGTTGCTTCATCACCTGAAGATGGTACACCTGAAAGACCTAGGATCTCTACAGGGATAGATGGGCCAGCCGAAGTAATTTCTTTACCTAGCTCATCACGCATTGCACGAACACGGCCGTATTCTTGACCACAAAGAACGATGTCGCCTTTGTTTAGTGTACCTGATTGAACAAGTACTGTTGCAACTGGACCACGACCTTTATCTAGGCGAGATTCAACAACAACACCAGATGCCATGCCCTCAGCTACAGCTGTAAGTTCAAGAACTTCAGACTGAAGAAGGATTGCTTCTAGAAGACCATCGATGTTTGTACCCTGTTTAGCAGAGATGTGAACGAACATGTTCTCACCGCCCCACTCTTCAGGAATAACGTCGTATTGAGCAAGCTCGTTCTTAACGTTATCTGGGTTCGCGTCTTCTTTATCGATCTTGTTCACAGCAACAATTAGAGGAACGCCTGCCGCTTTCGCGTGCTGAATCGCTTCTACTGTTTGTGGCATTACGCCATCGTCTGCTGCAACTACAAGAACAACGATATCTGTTGCTTGAGCACCACGAGCACGCATTGCAG
Organism: Vibrio sp. D431a; assembly: GCF_030248655.1. Classification (NCBI taxonomy): domain Bacteria; kingdom Pseudomonadati; phylum Pseudomonadota; class Gammaproteobacteria; order Vibrionales; family Vibrionaceae; genus Vibrio; species Vibrio sp. D431a. The sequence goes on from NZ_JAHGAP010000027.1 coordinate 179,473, forward strand.
TAAACGCTGCGTGTCCAGGAGTATCAAGGAACGTGATCATGCCGTTGTCTGTTTCAACGTGGTACGCACCAATGTGCTGAGTAATACCACCCGCTTCGCCAGAAGCAACGTGTGTGCGACGGATGTAGTCAAGTGTTGACGTTTTACCGTGGTCAACGTGACCCATGATAGTAACAACTGGAGCACGTGGAACTGCTTCCGCGTTAGTGTCACGGTCAGATAGTACCGCTTCTTCCAGTTCGTTCTCTTTACGAAGAACTACTTTATGGCCCATTTCTTCAGCAACAAGTTGTGCTGTTTCTTGGTCGATCACTTGGTTGATAGTCGCCATAGCGCCCATCTTCATCATTACTTTGATAACTTCTGTCGCTTTAACCGACATCTTGTTAGCAAGTTCTGATAGAACGATCGTTTCGCCAATTACAACGTCTTGCTTAGCAACCGTTGCTGACTTATCAAACCCGTGCTGCATTGAAGTCGGCTTAGCAAGTTTGCCCTTACGACCTCTACCGCCACGTTGGTTGTTACGGCCACCGCGAGCTTGGTCGTCTTTACCCGAAGCTGCTTTTTTCTTCTTACGACGACCGCCTTCTACTTTGCGATCTGCTTCATCTTCGGCTTCACGTGCGTATTGTGAAGTCGTTACATGGTAATCTGTATCTTCCATATCACCCTTTTTCTCTTCTGCAGCAGACCAACGCTCTTTATTCTTTTCAGCCAATTCGCGAGCTTCTTCAAGCTTGCGCTGACTTTCCTCTTCAGCCTTACGCTTAGCTTCTTCTTCCTGACGACGTTTAAGCTCGTCGGCCTCTTTTCGCGCTGCTTCTTGCTTAATTTTCTCTTCAGCATCACGCTTTGCTTTTTCTTCAGCATTACGTTGTGCATTCGTATCTACGTCTCGCTTCGCTTTTTCTTCAGCTTCACGTTTCGCTTTTTCTTCCGCTTCACGTTTTGCAGCTTCTTCAGCTTCACGTTTTGCAGCTTCTTCAGCTTCACGTTTTGCAGCTTCTTCTGCTGCACGTTTTGCTGCTTCTTCTGCTTCACGTTGTGCTGCTTCTTCAGCTTCACGTTTCGCTTCATCTTCAATTGTGCTGCGCTTCACGTATGTACGTTTTTTGCGCACCTCAACCTGAACATTCTTACTCTTACCACCACCCGCGTTCACACTAAGTGTACTACGAGTTTTACGCTGAAGCGTAAGGCGAGTCGGCTCTGAATCACCTGATTTATCACCGTGTTCTTTCTTTAAATGAGAGAGAAGCTTCTGCTTCTCTTCATCAGTAACATTGTCAGAGCTCGCCTTTTTAATGCCAGCGTCAGCAAGTTGTTCAATCAAGCGGTCGACTGGCGTACCAATCTCATCACTCAGTGCTTTAACTGTTAATTGTGTCATGCCGCTTCCTCCTTGCCGAAAATTATGCTTCTTCGCCGAACCAACAGATGTTACGTGCGGCCATAATTAGCTCACCTGCACGTTCTTCGGTCAGGCCTTCGATACCTTCTAAGTCGTCAATACCTTGGTCAGCAAGATCTTCCAGTGTCGCTACACCTTTCGCTGCCAATTTAAATGCCATCTCACGCTCAAGACCTTCAAGTGCAAGTAGGTCCTCAGCTGGTTCTAGACCTTCAAAAGACTCTTCTTGTGCTAGTGCGATCGTCGTTAGTGCATCTTTTGCACGTCCACGAAGCTCTTCGATTAGTTCTTCATTCAAACCATCGATTTCTAGTAGCTCGTTAACTGGCACGTATGCGATTTCTTCTAGCGTTGAGAAACCTTCTTCAACAAGAAGTTGAGCGAAGTCTTCTTCAATATCTAGGTACTTCATGAAGTTTTCAATAGATGCTTGTGATTCTTCAGCGTGTTTCTTCTGAAGATCAGCAACTGTCATAACATTCAGTTCCCAACCGGTTAGTTGAGATGCTAGACGCACGTTTTGACCGTTACGACCAATAGCTTGCGCTAGGTTGTCAGCTTCAACTGCGATGTCCATTGAGTGTGCATCCTCATCAACGATGATAGAAGCAACATCAGCTGGCGCCATTGCGTTGATAACGAATTGAGCTGGGTTATCATCCCAAAGAACGATATCGATACGCTCACCACCAAGTTCGCCAGAAACAGCTTGTACACGTGCACCACGCATACCAACACACGCACCTACAGGGTCGATACGTTTGTCATTTGTTTTGACAGCGATCTTAGCGCGAGAACCAGGATCACGTGCTGCGCCTTTCAACTCGATAATATCTTCTGCGATTTCAGGCACTTCAACACGGAACAGTTCTGCCAACATTTCTGGCTTAGAACGAGTGATGAACAATTGGAAACCACGTGCTTCAGGCGCGACTTTGTAAAGAAGGCCACGTACGCGGTCGCCTGGACGGAAGTTTTCACGAGGAAGTTGGTCATCACGCAGGATTACCGCTTCAGCGTTATTACCAAGATCAAGCACGATTGTGTCACGGTTTACTTTTTTCACGACACCAGTGATTAGATCACCTTCATTGTCGATGAACTGTTCAACGATTTGTGCGCGCTCAGCTTCACGAACTTTTTGTACGATAACTTGCTTAGCAGTTTGAGTCGTAATACGGTCAAACGTTACTGATTCGATTTCGTCTTCTACGTAGTCGCCAAGCTCGATTGAATCATCTTCGTATTGCGCTGCTTCTAGTGAGATCTCTTTTGTAGGGTTCTCAACGTCATCAACAACTAACCAACGGCGGTAAGTTACAAATTCACCGGTTTTACGGTCAATGGCAACACGTACGTCGATTTCGATTTCGTATTTTTTCTTTGTAGAAGTTGCTAGAGCAATCTCAAGAGCCTCAAAGATACGCTCACGAGGTACCGCTTTTTCGTTCGATACCGCTTCTGCTACCGCTAAAATTTCTTTACTCATTGTATTTAGCCTCTAAGCTTAAACTTTTTTAGGGAACTAAAATTTAGGGATCAGGTTAGCTTTGGAAATGTTACTTAGAGCAAACTCTTCTTGCTGACCGTCTACAGTAATTGTCACTGTTTCGCCATCAACACCGTGGATAATACCTTTCCACTTACGACGGTTTGCTACAGCCATTTTCAATACGATGCTGACCTCGTGACCAATAAATTGCTCGTAATGTGCTGCTTTAAAAAGTGGTCTTTCTAAACCTGGAGAAGACACTTCTAGGCTGTAAGCAACAGAAATTGGATCTTCAACGTCTAAAACTGCACTAACTTGGTGGCTAACTTCTGCACAGTCGTCTACGTTAATACCATTTTCATGGTCAATGTAGATACGTAACGTTGAGTGCGCGCCTGCACGAATGAATTCTAATCCAACTAACTCATAACCTGATGCCGCTACTGGCGCGTCAAGCATTTCAGTAAGTTGTCTTTCTAAACCAGTCATTTAACCACTCCAGAAACAAAAAAAGGGCTCAGAGCCCAATCAAAAAACCAAGCAGTATCTGAGCTATTTCAAAAAGCTCAGATAACAAAAAACCCCGATAGTCGGGGTTTTATGCTGCTGGACCCTGATACGTTAAGAATAGCCAACAATTGCTTTTCTTAACTCGTAGTGTGGTTAGCACTACGCAAACTTGCCAATCTACGATTTCCTTTTAAAGAAAGAGATTGGTTGCGGGGGCCGGATTTGAACCGACGACCTTCGGGTTATGAGCCCGACGAGCTACCAAGCTGCTCCACCCCGCGTCCGACTTGCTGAGCATTATACTCGCAAACAAGTGATTTACAAGTTTGTAAATACATGGTGCCGAGAGAGGGACTCGAACCCTCACACCTAAGGCACTAGCACCTCATGCTAGCGTGTCTACCAATTTCACCATCTCGGCATCAAAACCTTACAGCTTATTGAGGAATTTCATCACCCGCTGGGGCAGGAACTTCACTCGCTGCATCCTTAACTTGTTCAACAACTGGTTGACCTAACGTTGGGTCTACCCATTGTGATTCAGTCTGGTGCGTAGACATACGACCAAGTAACAAGCTAACGATAAAGAATACGGTTGCTAAAATAGCAGTTGTTCGGGTTAAGAAATTACCTGAGCCGCCAGCACCAAACACTGTGTTTGAAGCACCAGCACCGAACGAGGCTCCCATATCTGCGCCTTTACCTTGTTGAATCAACACAAGGCCAATCACACCAAGCGCTGCCAACAGGTAAATCACAAGTAGAACTGAAAACATTTTTTCCACCTATGTTCCAAATTGTTGAGCCAGCGCCGTTCAAAAGAATAAATCATTATGAACAAGGCTAGCGACCTCCTAACGGGAGGCGGAGCAATACTAGCGAAAGCCAGTAACGCTGACAAGGGAAAATTAGTAAAAAATCAATGCCAATGCGTTAAGCGCTCAAAAAAAGGGCAAAAGATGCCCTTTTCATTCAAGACATGCTTTAACGCAATGATTAACAACTTGCTTTAACAGCCTCAGCGATTTTCAATGCTGAGTGTTGAACTAGTTCACCATCTTCGCCTTCCACCATAACGCGGATCAAAGGCTCAGTGCCAGACTTACGCAGCAGTACACGCCCTTTATCACCAAGTGTCGCCTCTACTTCAGCGACAGCGTTTAATACAGCTGTAGCTTCAAGAGGGTTACTTTCTCCTGAGAAACGGACATTTTCTAAAACCTGAGGATATAATGTCATTCCTTGCGATAGTTCATATAAAGACATATCGCTGCCAATTACAGAAGCAAGTACTTGAAGTGCAGCAACAATCGCATCGCCGGTTGTGACTTTATCTAATAAGATCACATGGCCTGAGTTTTCAGCACCAATTTTCCAACCTTTTTCTAGCAGTTGCTCCATGACATAACGGTCACCAACAGCAGCACGTACAAACGGAATGCCTAGCTGCTTTAAACCATTTTCCATACCCAAGTTAGTCATTAGTGTACCAACAACACCACCCTTTAGCTCACCACGACGAAGTGCATCACGAGCGATGATATAAGCAATTTGGTCACCATCAACTTTGTTACCTAGGTGGTCGACCATAATGATGCGGTCACCATCACCATCAAATGCGAGACCAAGATGCGCTTGCTCTTCAACAACACGCTGTTGAAGAGCTCGTACGTCTGTTGCGCCCACTTTTTCATTAATGTTGATGCCGTTAGGCTCTACGCCCATAGCGATAACTTCTGCCCCAAGTTCTTTGAAAACATTTGGAGCGATGTGGTACGTTGCACCGTGCGCACAGTCTACTACGATCTTAAAGTTCGCAAGGCTCAACTCAGATGGGAAAGTACTCTTACAGAATTCGATGTAACGACCAGCTGCATCATTTAGGCGGGTTGCTTTACCAAGCTCAGCAGACTCCACACATTCAATTTCTTTATCTAACTCAGCTTCGATCGCCAATTCGATATCGTCAGGTAGCTTAGTACCCTCAGAAGAAAAGAATTTAATGCCGTTGTCGTAATATGGGTTATGTGATGCAGAAATCACAATACCAGCCTCGGCACGGAAAGTCTGAGTTAAATATGCCACAGCTGGAGTTGGCATGGGACCAGTAAATGTTGCTTTAAGTCCCGCAGCTGCAAGGCCAGCCTCTAGTGCAGATTCAAGCATATAACCTGAAATACGTGTATCTTTACCTATGATAACTTTCTTTGTGCCTTGTTTCGCTAGTACACGACCAGCAGCCCAGCCAAGCTTAAGTACGAAGTCTGGAGTGATTGGGTATTGTCCTACTTTACCGCGCACACCGTCAGTACCAAAGTAACGTCTTTCATTCGACATAAACTTTCCTTTATTATTTTTAAATATTGTTTTTCGTCATCTCAACAACTTTCATCGCTTCGATTGTCTCTTCAAAGTCATGCACGCGAATGATCTGCGCGCCTTTCATCGCGGCAATCGTAGCACAAACGACACTTGCGTTCGTACACTCTGCCGCTGGCTTGTCTAACAGTTTGAAGATCATGGATTTACGAGACATGCCAGCCAAAATAGGCAGGCCGAATTCATGAAACTTTTCAAGATGAGCAAGCATATGATAATTGTGCTCGATTGTTTTGCCAAAGCCAAACCCAGGATCGAGAATCAGTTGAGATTTATCAATCCCTGCTGCTTCACACGCCGCGATACGTTCTTCTAGAAAAGCCGACACGTCCCCCATTAAATCATCATAATGAGGGTCAACTTGCATGGTCCTAGGCTGACCTTTCATATGCATCAGACAAATTGGAAGGTTTGCTTCTGCTGCGACTTCCAGAGCACCTGGCTCTTGCAGCGAGCGGATGTCATTGATCAAATCAGCCCCAGCATCAATTGCTTGACGCATCACTTCTGCTTTACTGGTGTCAACGGAAATCCATACATCATATTTTTCACGAATGGCTTTGATTACTGGGACAACACGCCTAAGCTCTTCTTCCAAAGACACATCCGGTGCACCAGGTCTTGTTGATTCACCACCAACATCAACAATACTTACACCAGCCTTTATCATTTTATCAACTTGAGCAAGAGCAAGTTCAATTGAGTTGTATTTACCGCCATCCGAAAAGGAATCCGGTGTCACATTTAGAATGGCCATGACATGTGGACGCGAAAGGTCCAAAGATTTGTTATTTGCTGTAATCATCATCATAAACACAAAAACCCCGAGATAACTCGGGGTTTAATATTATCGATACTCTTTATTCAGAGTCTTTCTTTTCAGGCGCTTCGTTAGAAGTTGTTTCAGAAGAGCTAGGCTGTTCTGCATCTTTCGCAGTCTCCGTTGCTTCTTCTTTAACTTCTTGCTTTGCTTGAGGCTTGTCGCTGTCTTCTGGTTTGCTTGCTGAGTTATCACTCCAGCCCGCAGGCTCACGAATTTCAGCTTTGCGCTCCATTAAGTCATCAATCTGGCGAGCATCAATGGTTTCATACTTCATCAGCGCATCTTTCATCGCATGCATGATATCCATGTTCTCTTGAAGAATCTTCTTCGCACGATCGTAGTTGCGGTCAATGATCTGACGAACTTCGTCATCAATCAACTTCGCTGTATCGTCAGACACATGTTTAGTCTGAGTTACACTACGTCCTAAGAACACTTCGCCTTCATCTTCTGCATACAGCAGAGGGCCAAGCTTTTCAGAGAAACCCCATTGAGTAACCATCTTACGAGCAATATCTGTTGCGCGCTCGATATCATTAGAAGCACCGGTTGATACTTTGTCAGCACCGTAGATAAGTTCTTCTGCTAAACGACCACCGTACAAGCTAGAAATCATTGATTCTAGGTGTTGGCGAGACATACTCACGCGGTCCTGCTCTGGAAGGTACATTGTTACACCCAACGCACGACCACGTGGAATGATAGACACTTTGTACACTGGATCGTGTTCAGGAACCAAGCGACCAACAATCGCGTGACCCGCTTCGTGGTATGCGGTTGACTCTTTCACTTCCTCAGACATCACCATTGAACGGCGCTCAGCACCCATCATGATTTTGTCTTTCGCCAGTTCAAACTCAACCATAGAAACGTTGCGCTTGTTACCTCGCGCAGCAAACAAGGCTGCTTCGTTAACTAAGTTTGCTAGGTCAGCACCAGAGAAGCCTGGTGTACCACGTGCGATGAGAGAAGGCTCTACATCACCCGCTAGAGGGACCTTACGCATGTGAACTTTTAGGATCTGTTCACGGCCACGTACATCTGGAAGACCAACTACTACTTGGCGGTCAAAACGACCAGGACGCAGTAACGCAGGGTCCAGCACATCCGGACGGTTAGTCGCAGCTATAACGATAATACCTTCGTTACCTTCGAAACCATCCATCTCAACGAGCATTTGGTTTAGTGTTTGTTCACGTTCATCATGACCACCACCAACACCTGCGCCACGTTGACGACCTACCGCATCGATCTCATCGATAAAGATGATACAAGGTGCAGCTTTCTTTGCTTGTTCAAACATGTCACGCACACGAGATGCACCAACACCAACGAACATTTCTACGAAATCAGAACCAGAGATAGTAAAGAATGGTACTTTCGCCTCACCGGCAATGGCTTTCGCTAGAAGCGTTTTACCCGTACCAGGAGGACCAACCATTAGAACACCCGTTGGAATCTTACCGCCCAGCTTTTGGAAGCGGCTTGGATCGCGTAGGTAGTCCACCAGCTCTTTCACGTCTTCTTTTGCTTCGTCACAACCTGCAACGTCAGCAAAAGTTGTCTTGATTTGTTCTTCGCTCATCATTCGAGCTTTGCTCTTACCAAAAGACATGGCGCCTTTACCACCGCCGCCTTGCATTTGACGCATGAAGAAAATCCATACACCAATTAGTAAGATCATTGGGAACCAAGAGATGAAGATAGTACCCAGCAAGCTTTGCTCTTCTGGAGGCGTGCCTTGTACTTTCACGTTTTGGTTAATTAGGTCATCTAGAAGCTTTTGGTCATACACTGGCATGTAAGTGACCATTTTGGCACCGCCGCCACGACGAACAAAGCTAATTTCACCGTCTTTAAAAGTTGCTTCTTGAATCTGGCCTTGGCCAACTTCCTGTACAAACGTGGTGTAATCCACGGTTCTGCCATTGCTTTCTCCAGGGCCAAAGCTCTGGAATACCGACATCAATACGACGGCGATAACAAGCCACAGAATTAAATTTTTTGCCATGTCACTCAAGGTGTAAGCCTCTCGATAACTAATTGTAATTAAAGGTAGGGTACTACAGTTCATTAACTGTAGCTATAGTGTTAACACGCTCTCAAGAGAGCAAAATGGTTAACCTTTGTAACCAGTGGCTACGACGAAGACCTCTCGAGAGCGAGCTCGCGATGAGTCTGGTTTTCTAATTTTTACGGCTTTAAACATGTCTCGGACTTCTTTCACATACTGATCGAAGCCTTCCCCTTGGAAAACCTTTACGACAAAGCTACCATTAGGCGCTAGAACTTGTCGACACATATCTAAAGCTAATTCAACTAAATACATAGCGCGAGGTTGATCAACAGAATTGTTTCCCGCGATGTTAGGCGCCATATCAGACATTACTACGTCTACCATGGAAGGTTGGATCCTTTCTAGCAAAGCTTCCAATACCGCATCATCACGAAAGTCGCCTTGTAAAAAGCTAACGCCAGCAATCGGGTCCATAGGAAGCAAGTCACACGCGATGATCTGACCACTGTCCCCTACTATCTTAGCAGCATATTGAGACCATCCGCCCGGCGCAGCCCCCAAGTCGACGACTGTCATTCCAGGCTTTAACAATTTATCTTTCGTTTGAATCTCATCGATCTTGAAATAAGCACGTGAGCGGTAGCCTTTTTTTCGGGCTTCATTCGCGTATTTATCATCAAAGTGTTCTTTCAACCAACGACCAGAACTAGCCGAATGTTTTTGTTTACTCATTTTAATCCCAACAAGGCACAAATTGGAGCTATTGTTTTAATAGGCGCTACCTATTACTCAATAAATTATAGTCTTCAGCAATAGATGGCGTTAAAATAGCTTTTTTCAACCCTTATTTTAAAGAAAATTGGCCGCGTAATGAACCTAAGCACCAAACAAAAGCAGCACCTTAAAGGCCTAGCTCACAGTTTAAAACCTGTTGTGCTAATGGGCGCAAATGGACTTACAGAAGCCGTGCTAGCAGAAATTGAAATCGCTCTTAACCATCACGAACTTATCAAAGTAAAAGTTGCTTCGGAAGATCGTGAAACAAAACAGCTAATCATCGACGCTATCGTACGTGAGACGGGCGCTGAAAAAGTTCAGACTATTGGTAAAGTGCTTGTGCTATATCGCCAGTCTGAAGAGCGTAAAATCGAAATCCCTCGTAAGTAACTCTACTTACGTTGCTGAAGAAAAAAGGTCGCCTGAGGCGACCTTTTTGCGTTTTATCAGAGTAGTAATGCTACTCCAAACGTCTTAGATATATTCTACTCGGTCAATTTCGAAGTCTTTCGCGCCACCTGGAGTTTGAATAGCAACTTCATCGCCTTCCATCTTACCAATCAGGCCACGAGCAATAGGTGAGCTCACTGAAATGCGACCTGCTTTGATATCGGCTTCGTCATCACCAACGATTTGGTACGTTTTTTCTTCTTCGGTGTCGATATCAATCAAGGTTACGGTTGAACCAAAAATAACTTTACCCGTGTTCTCCATCTTCGTTACATCAATAACTTGAGCAACTGACAGTTTGTATTCAATGTCACGGATTTGTGCTTCACAAATGCCCTGCTCTTCACGAGCGGCGTGATATTCAGCATTCTCTTTTAAATCACCTAGCTCACGAGCTTCAGCAATTGCCTCTGAGATCTGAGGACGTAGTTTAAGTAGACGATCGAGTTCTGCACGTAGCTTTTGCTCGCCACGTAGTGTCATTGGAACTTTTTCCATTTTATAACCTCAAGCCCAAATGGGTCTTTGGACAAAAAAAGCCCACCCTGTCATAGGACTGGGTAGTGCGCTTAAAGATGTATTTCGTTTAGTGTAAACAAACTCCCGGACGAAATCATCTTAATTCGAAAGACAGCAAGACTATGCCTTTTCGGCATAATGATATAACTCACTTTTAGAGCGGTTCTAGGGCGAATCACCTTCTCAATTTATTGAAAAACAACACTGTTCATTACACCAAAAACCTCAAAAAAGATAAAAACTAATCAATGTCAGGCCAATGTCATTGCCAATAATTTCAATCAAAAACAGTAATTTAAATAAAAACAACGCACAATTGAACAGTGTTCATCAGTGGGATTTATATCATTTTACTAACTCATACGGAAACTTTAGCAGTAAAACATGTCCAGCGAGTTGTTAGATCAATGGCTTACAAGTACGAACTATATCGCTCAATTAGCCAATTTTGGACCAACAACTTGTGAGAGATCACCTCTCCCCCATACAACAATGATTATGGACAGCTAACTAGGACAAATAAGATGAAAAAGACTCTAATTGCTCTTTCTGTATCTGCAGCAGCTATGGCAACTGGCGTAAACGCAGCTGAACTTTACAACCAAGACGGTACTTCTCTAGAAATGGGCGGCCGTGCTGAAGCACGTCTATCTATGAAAGATGGCGACGCTCAAGACAAATCTCGCATCCGTCTAAACTTCCTTGGTAAACAAGAAATCAATGACAACCTATACGGTGTTGGTTTCTGGGAAGGTGAATTTGAGACTGCTCAAAACGGTACTGTAGACGGCGACGACAAGAGCGATCTAGAAACTCGTCTTGCTTACGCTGGTCTTGGCGGTGCTTACGGTGAGTTCGCATACGGTAAAACTGAAGGTGCACTAGGCGTTATCACTGACTTCACAGATATCATGGCTTACCACGGTAACTCTGCAGCAGACAAACTAGCTGTATCAGACCGTACAGACAACATGATGGCTTACAAAGGCCAGTTTGAAAACCTAAGCGTAAAAGCAAGCTACCGCTTCGCTGATCGTATGGAAAACAAAAACACTGGTGAGTACTACGACAACAAACAAGACGGTTACTCTCTATCTGCAATCTACGCTCTAGCTGACACTGGTCTTGAGCTAGGTGCTGGTTACGCAGATCAAGACAAAGCTAACGAGTACATGCTAGCTGCATCTTACACAATGTCTGATCTTTACTTCGCTGGTGTATTCACTGACGGCGAGAAAATGGAAGATTCAAACAACAGTAACACAGTTGATTACACTGGTTACGAGCTAGCGGGTGCTTACACTCTAGGCCAAACAGTATTTACAACATCATACAACAATGCAGAAACTAACAACGAAACTTCTGCAAACAACTTCGCTGTTGATGCTTCTTACTACTTCAAGCCTAACTTCCGTGGTTACATTTCTTACAACTTCAACCTGATTGATGCAGGTGACAAGTTTGGTTCAACTGACACGAGCAAAACAGTTGCAACTAAGATCGATGCTGAAGACGAGCTAGCTCTAGGTCTACGTTACGACTTCTAATTCCGGTCTTTGACTAGAATATCGAATGCCCGCTTTAAGCGGGCATTTTTTATACTTAATTTTAAGCAGCGCGCCTTTCTCTCGTGTCTCATTCATGAAGACATTTGAAGCATTTCTTTAGTTACCTAGCATATTGAAAGGACTTGCGTATACTCAATCACATAACTCACCTTAGAAAGTATCATTATGCGTTTACGTTGGCCCTTGCTCATATTCTCTTCATTACTTTCTGCTTTTTCACAAGCGTACCCTCATCAAGAAGTGCTGCCTGAAGGCGCCCGCATCAGTTTAGTTGCGGAAAAACTCAGTGAAAATGCTGAGCTTGACGGTGTTCATCCTACCGAACAACTGTTCCCACCAGCGAGTACATTAAAAATCGTCACCGCATTAGCCGCAAAGCTAGAACTGGGTGATAATTTCCGGTTTCGAACCAAGCTGGAAACGTCGAACTCAGATGCAGTGATTTACTTTGTCGGCGACCCAACACTCCAAACCAACGACTTAAAATCACTCCTCACTCTAGCTAAGAAAAATGGCTTAAAACGGATTAACGGTGACCTATGGCTCGATAACAGCGCATTCACTGGTTATAACCGTGCGGTGGGCTGGCCATGGGATATCTTGGGAGTTTGCTACAGCGCTCCGGCATCGACCATCACACTCAATAACAACTGTGTACAAGCCTCTATCTATACACAAAAAGATGGTGGAACGCGGGTCTACGTACCAGAGCATCAACCTATTCGTGTCACAAGTACCGTAGAAACAGTTTCTAAAACCATTAAGAAAAGTCGTCATTGTGACTTAGGTTTAGTTGCAAATCCCGATAACAACTACAAGCTAACAGGGTGCTTGGTTGAAAGAGACAAACCATTGCCACTGAAATTTGCGGTTCAAGACCCTGAGCGTTACACCAGTCAAAGGTTGGCGGCTTTGCTCAAGGAGCTCAACATTGGGGTATCAGGACAGATTAGGGTCGGTACGGCGCCAGAAAAGCAGCGAAAACTCATCGCAATGCATCAATCAAAAGCCTTACCAGACATTCTCGAAGATATGCTCAAAAACTCTGACAACTTGATTGCCGACACATTAACCAAAACACTTGGTGCTAAATTTTTCGTTCAGCCAGGCAGTTTTACTAACGGTACAGAAGCGATCAAGCAGATCATTTTCGCCAACACTGGTATTGATATTCGTAATGCGCGCCTAGAAGACGGCTCAGGACTTTCGCGAAATAACCGGATCTCCGCGACCAAGATGGCTGAAATGCTGCGCTATATTTGGAAGCATGAAAACGAACTCAAATTGATTGCCATCATGCCGAAATCAGGTGAATCCGGCACATTAAAGTACCGACAAAGTATGCGAAAACTTCCAATTAAAGGACAGCTGATCGCGAAAAGTGGCTCTATCTACGGGACTTACAATATGGCTGGATATGGCTTGGACAAAAATGGTCAACCTAACACCATTTTTGTTCAGTTTGTTTCAGACTACTTCCCAGAAAAAAGGGACGACAACACACCTGTCATCGCCCCGATTACACATTTTGAGCAGCTTTTTTACAATGACATTGTGAACTTTAGTCAGGCAATACCTAAGAAATAGTTCACCACGTTAAAGTAAATCCACATTCCTGAAATATCGACGATAGATGCAAGAACTGGACTCACCAATACGGCTGGGTCCAACTTGCAAGCTCGTGCAATAATTGGCAACAGCCCGCCCAATGTTGTAGAAATGGTGACTTGAATGAACAGCGCAACTGCTATTGCCAGTGCGATATCGGTCAGTTCAAAGCCTCCTGTTGATTGTCCTGCACTAAATAACATAATGCGTCCAATCATCACGATAGCGATCGCTAGCGCAATAAATAGAGCGACTCGGCTCTCTTTCCACAAAACTTCTAACCATTGGCGCTTTTTTAACTCTCCAGTAGCAAGAGCACGAATCACCAAAGTTGCTGCTTGTGTTCCTGTGTTACCACCAGCAGCTGCAATCACTGGCATGTACACTGCAAGTAAAACAAGCTGACTAAGGGTGTCCTCATACTGAGCGATGATCAAGCCTGACACTATCCCTAAAAGAGCCAGCGCAATGATCCATCCAATACGCTGTTTTACATGCCCTAAAACACTAGTTGATAAATAACCATCGGGTGTATCAACTTCAGACATATGCAGACCCAGTTGGTGAGCATAATGACGTGCGCGTTTGTCATGACCTGCTTGCTCAAGTTGAGCAATAAGACTATTCACATAGCCGACAGAGCAATGCTGTAAAATACCTACAGCCTCATCAATCGGCATAACCGTAAGCAAATGGACTTGTTGCTCTTGCTCGTACTGCAAGAATGCATTGCGAGCTGCACCAATTTCTACTTCAGAAAAGTTTGGTGTTGTTTCAATAAAAGTGTTGTTCATTACCGTCATGGCGAATCTCCCGATTGGCATTGGTAACGACCATCGACAAAGCATGAAAAGCCACTCTTGCACGCTAAAAGTCAGACAACAATTAAGATGCACAGAGAAAACCAATGCGAATGCACTGTCTATTCAGAATGTATGAAGGAAATAACGAGAAGAAAATTAGAAAAGATGCCTCACCACTTAGGTAAGGCGGAGATCGCCAATACCGAAGCGGGTTATTTCGCTCCCTTAATCTTACTCACCCAACGACTGGGAGGATGGTCGGTATTGTTCATGTAAATCTCCGATAGCGCTGCCATTATTGGCAGCGCAAGTATAGTAGCAAAGTTCATCAGGTATGGAAGTTTTACTTTGCCGTTTTTGCTAAATTTTCATACAAAAAAAGCGCCCTTCGGACGCTTTCATTTGCAGTCATTATGAATTACTGAATAGTAATACGAGCAAATTTACGTTTGCCTACTTGGAACACGTAAGTACCCGCTTCTGGAGCAAATTTGCTGTCCGCAATTTTTTCACCATCAATCTTCACAGCGCCCTGCTTAACCATGCGCATCGCATCTGACGATGATGGACATAAGCCTGCTTCTTTCAACAGATTACTCACTGGGCGACCTGCGTCAAAGTCAAACTCTGGCATTTCATCAGGAATTTGGTTCTTCGCAAAACGGTTTACGAATTCTTGCTCTGCTGCATCGGCATCGGATTCACTGTGGAAACGAGCAATAATTTCTTTTGCTAGCAATACTTTGATGTCACGAGGGTTTTTGCCCGCTTCTACATCAGCTTTGAATTGAGCAATCTCTTCCAGAGGACGGAAAGAGAGCAGCTCGTAGTAGCTCCACATTAGGTCATCAGAAATAGACATGATTTTACCAAACATTTCGCTTGGCGCTTCGCTGATACCGATGTAGTTGTTTGCTGACTTAGACATCTTCTTCTCGCCATCAAGGCCCACTAGAAGCGGCATCATCAGTACAACCTGAGGTTTTTGACCGTGAGACTTTTGCAGTTCACGACCCATTAGAAGGTTGAACTTCTGGTCTGTACCACCTAATTCAACATCCGTTTCCATTGCTACTGAGTCCCAACCTTGTAGAAGTGGGTACATGAACTCATGAATAGCAATTGGCTGACCACCCGCGTAACGCTTTTTAAAGTCGTCACGCTCTAGCATACGAGCAACGGTTTGGTTTGCCGCAAGGCGAATCATACCTTCTGCGCCTAGTTCAGACAGCCACTCAGAGTTAAACTGAATTTTAGTCTTTGCAGGATCGAGAATTTTGAACACTTGCTCTTTGTACGTTTCAGCGTTACGCAATACGTCTTCACGACTTAGCGGTGGACGAGTTGTGTTTTTACCTGTTGGGTCACCAACCATTGCAGTGAAGTCACCGATTAGGAACGTCACTTCATGACCTAGTTCTTGGAACAAGCGAAGCTTATTGAAAATAACCGTATGTCCTAGGTGAATGTCAGGTGCTGTTGGATCAGCGCCCAATTTAATACGTAGAGGACGGTCTTCTTTTAGTTTTGCGATTAGCTCTTCTTCTGGAATCAGCTCTTCAACACCGCGCTTAATCTCGGCTAGTGCAGCTTCAATGCTCGCCATTCTTGTTCACTCCCACAGATTTGGCAAAAATATAATAGCTGAACATATTACTTGAATAGCGATGCATTTTGAAACACGTTAGACTAGGTAGTTGTCACTTTTTCCGTTTAATTTAGCAATCAAGTACCTCATGCATTCGATTTTTGTCCGACTTCCACTCTTGCACAAAGTATTGATCGGTTTTTTTAGTGCGCTGATTATCTTCGCGCTATTCTTTTTACCTGATCCGCAAGACCTAGACCCGCAGCAGAGCCGATTAAAAGTTGGTCAACATTATCCTGTGCCAGTTTCCCTCGAACTCAGTGCACTAAATAGTTCATCGCCTGCGGTTCCTGCCGTGCTGCGCTGGGAAACATACAAAGTAAAAAATGGCGAGAGTGCTGCCATCTTATTTAGTCGCGTAGGACTTTCTGCTCGTCTATTACATGAACTGGTCTCATCAGACAAAGAAGTGGAAAAACAGTTAACTCGGCTTCGACCTGGTGACCGATTGCAATTTGGTTTTGACGAAAATAACGACTTGGTGCAGCTAAGAAGGACACTAAGCGCGTTCGAGACTTTTCGTATCACATTAAAAGACGGCAAGTACGTTTCTGAAGTTGATAAGAAAGAAGTCGACTTCCAGTACAACTACGCAGAAGCCACCATCAAATCAAACTTTTGGAATGCAGGAATATCTTCTGGATTAAATGGTAACCAAATCATGGAACTGGCTGGCATATTTGGTTGGGACATCGACTTTGCTTTAGATATTCGTAAAAACGACAGCTTCCGAGTACTTTACCAAGAGGAAGTGGTAGAAGGTGAAGTAATCGGCCGTGGAAAAATCATTGCTGCGATCTTTAAAAACCAAGGCGATACCTTTACCGCAATATTGGATCAGAAAAGTGGCAAGTATTACGACGAAAATGGGCGTGCAATGAAAAAAGCATTCTTACGCGCGCCGTTGGACTTCCGTCGAGTTTCGTCTAATTTCAACCCACGCCGCTTACATCCAGTGACGGGACGCGTTCGTCCTCATAGAGGCACGGACTATGCGGCACCAGTGGGCACCCCGATTTGGGCGGCTGGTGATGGCGTTGTTCAAAAATCGTCTTACAACAAATTTAATGGTAACTACGTTTTCATTAAACATAGCAATACTTACATTACCAAGTACCTGCACTTAACCAAACGTACTGTACGAGCTGGTCAACGCGTTAAGCAAGGCCAAACCATTGGTACGCTTGGCGGAACTGGCCGTGTAACTGGCCCTCACCTGCACTATGAGTTCCTTGTGAATGGTGTCCATAAAAACCCGCGCACGGTGAATTTGCCACAATCTAAATCCCTGACAGGCAAAGCGAGACAAACTTTCATGGCAAACGCGAAAATTAGCATGGACAAGCTTGAACGCTACAGCAAACTGCTAGCAATGAAGTAAGCCAGGTATTGAAAAGGGCAGCGAAGCTGCCCTTTTTGTTTTGTCGATATCATCACGATAAAGCTTACTGTTCGGAGTGATGCTCTCTCCCGAGCATAAGCAAACACGGTGTCAGAACTAACGTTAGCAAAGTCGCAAACGCCAAACCACCCGCGACAGCGGTCGCAAGCTGAGACCACCATTGAGTGCTTGGTGCGCCAAACTCCACTTTCTGATTAACTAAGTCGATGTTCATTTCTAACACCATTGGCAATAAGCCTAATATGGTGGTCACCGTCGTAAGTAAAACGGGTCTTAAACGCTGCACACCCGTACGCAAAATAGCCTCAGATTTTTCTAAGCCACGTTTACGCATCTGATTATAAGTATCGATTAAAACAATATTATTGTTTACCACGATACCAGCCAACGCAATCACTCCAATTCCCGACATAATGATGCCAAATGGCTTTTGGAAAATAAGTAACCCAGCGAAGACACCAACGGTAGAAAACAGCACTGCACTAAGGATTAAGAAAGCTTGATAAAAGCTATTAAACTGCGTAATTAAAATCAAAGCCATGACACCAAGCGCGACAATAAAAGCATTTTGCAAGAATGCTGATGAGTTTTCCTGCTCTTCATTTTGACCCCGAATCTTATATTCAATGCCTTCCGGTAAGTCGAGCTGTTCCATTCCAGCGGCAATCTTAGGTAACTCAAGCGCCAAATTGTAACCTTCCACCATATCCGCTTTAATATTGATAACTCGATGACCGTCGACCCGACGAATAGTGTCTTGCTTATGATCTGGTTTGATTTGAGCAAAATTCGTAATCGGTACCAGACCAGCTGCCGTTTTCACTCTCAGTTGATCAAATCGACCTATGTCGCGCTTATCTTGCGGATAGCGCACCAAAATATCGACTTCTTCATCCGCATCATCGGGCAAATAATCGCCTATTTTCAAGCCGTTCGTAACAAACTGGACGGTATTCCCGACTAAAGTAGCATCCGCTGCAAAGCGAGAGGCGTCATCTCGCTGGATATCAATTTGCCAATCAATCCCTTCCTTATTAGTGGTATCACTCAAGTTGGTCAGTGCAGGATTACCATCAGCCCAATGTCGTACTTTTTTGGCTGCTTCATCTAACGCACTAACACTCAAATTTCGTGATGACACTTCAATCACGAGATCATGCTCGACAGGCGGTCCTGCGTCCGGGAATTTATACTCAAGTTCAACACCATAAAAGCGGTCTGTCGTCTCTTTTAGTTCCTCAATAATGGTTTTCACTTTGCGTCGATACTGCCAATCCACAGGCGTTATTTGAATCTGGCCAATCTCGTCCCCATTATCGCTCGATCCTGTGCGCGTGTAGACACTTTCAAACTCGTCATGACCGAGCATCACCTTCTCGATTTCGCGCATAACAACATCTTTTTCGTGAATAGACAGGTCACCATAAGAACGAACTTTAACGGTAAAAAAGGCAGGGTCCACCTCAGGGAAAAACTCTGCACCCAAGCCAGCTTTGTTGTAAGTGAAGCCGACACCTGCCGCTAGCAGTATCGCGCTGAGCAAGACCTTCCATGGATGACGAATCGCTACCGACAGAGTCTGGTAATAAAGCTTGGTAATGCCTGTCGCTTTTTCAAAGTTGCCGTTATGCAGCTCAACCATTTCTCGCTGAGCTTTCTGATTGACTACTTGAGGCTTGCCAATGATCCCACCGATGACAGGAACGAACAATAAAGCCATCATCAGAGAAGCGGCCAAAGTAGCAATTAAAGTAAGTGGTAAGTACTTCATGAACTCACCAGTGATGTCTGGCCAGAAAAGTAACGGAGCAAACGCAGCCAATGTGGTTGCTGTGGATGCGGTAATAGGCCAGGCCATTCGCTTTGCGGCATCTCGATAGGCTTCTTTACGTGGCGTTCCTTCTTGCATGCGCCGATCTGCAAACTCTGTCACCACAATGGCACCATCCACCAACATGCCTACTGCCATAATTAAAGCAAACAGTACGACGATATTGACCGTCAGCCCAAATACCGATAACACCAACAACCCAGTCAAGAACGATCCTGGAATAGAAATCCCCACGAGAAGCGCGGTCCTAACCCCCAATATGGCAATAATGACGATAACTACGAGGATAATTGCGGATAAGATATTGTTTTGTAGATCACTGAGCATCAATTTGACATCGTCGGATTGATCCCAAGTGTATTTAACTTGCAAATTGTCGGGCCACTCGGCGCGCTTCTGTCCCTGAGCCAGTACTTCTTTTACCAGCTCAACCGTTTCAATGATGTTTTCCCCTGCCCGTTTTTTTACGTCCAAAACGATGGCAGATTCGCCATCTAAACGAGCAAAACTTTCAGGATCGCGAAATGCACGCCGTACTGTCGCCACATCGCCAAAAGTGATCACCTCTTTTCCATTCACCTTGATAGGTAGTTCAAGCACATCTTTCAGTGAATCAAAAACCGATGGGACTTTTACCGAAAAGCGTCCATACCCAGTATCGACAAACCCCGCAGCCACAACTCGGTTATTCAAGGCAATTAAATTATAGATATCCGCTTGATCGAGACCGTAGCTTTCCATCAATAGCGGATCGACAACTATCTCCACGATGTCTTCGCGATCTCCTGCGATTTCAACCTCAAGAATCTGACGGAAACTTTCCAAACGATCACGTAACGTTCTGGCAATCTGAACAATGGTTCGCTCTGGTACGGTGCCATAGAGCACAACGGTCAAAACAGGCTCTTCAGATGCAAACGTGACTTCGTTTACCGTTGGCTCATCACTGTCCTCTGGTAACTTTGGCTTCGCAAGATCAACCGCATCACGCACATCTGCCATCGCTTTATCAAGATCCACTCCGACACTAAATTCCAGCGTCACCGAAGCATGACCTTCTGATGCCACAGAGGTCATCTCTTTTACGCCTTCAATAGAGCGCAACTCTTGCTCTATTGGGCGAACCAATAAACGCTCGGCATCGACAGGAGAAATGCCTTGATGTCCAACAGAAACATAAATAATCGGAATGGTAATATCAGGGCTCGATTCCTTGGGGATTGTGACGTAAGTAATGACACCAGCAATTAATATCATCACCAACAATGTCAGCATAGTGCGAGCGCGAGATAACGCAGCATCAATCAGAGTGTACATAAGTGCTCCTTACTGCTCACTAGCCGCTTCAACAACTACGTCATCAACTTTATTGGCCAGTACTTGATCACCATCTCGCACAAAACCTTGTCCCAGCACGATAATGTCTGCACGCTCTCCTAACCCAGAGAGCCACACACCATCATCCTCGGCCTTAACGAGTTGAATTGGAACAAACTCAACATACTCATTACGCAGTGTCTTGACACCTAAGTTACCTTCTTCATCTAGTGCTAACATGGCAGCCGTAATCTTTACTGCCAACACTTCACTCAAAGGCAGCTGTACTTCTGCGCTCATACCGGCAGGAATTCTTGCGTCTTGATTATCAATTTCGATTTCAATTGGAAATGTATTAGTAGAAGCAGAAGAAACACGTCCAATGTAGCGCACACGACCTTGATGATGCTGTTGGTTAATGGTTCTTACGTCGGCTTCTAGGCCTTCCTTAAGGTATTGTATATGCCGTTCACTGACATCGGCTTCAATCACTAAAGTATCCAAATCAATGACCGTCGCAATAGGATCGCCAATCCCGACAAAATCACCTAACTCAACAAAGTGGTGATCTACGATGCCATCAAATGGCGCTTTAACCTCAGTATTTCTTAAAGCCGTTTGCACGTTACTCAAATTCGCACGTGCATCTACCAACGCTGCTTGCGCTGTCGCAAATGCAACCTCACCTTGCAGTCCACGACTTTTTAGCGATTTAGCTGCATTAAACTCTTTCTCTTTAACCAACAGCATCGCCTGGGCCCGTTTAAGTTGAATGCCAAGGTCGCGCTTATCGATGTTTGCGATCACTTGTCCCTGTTTGACCGCTTGGCCTTTCTTTATGTTAAGACTGACTATTTTACCGGCAACTTCGGCGCCAAGACGCGCTTGACGATTGGGCGCTGTTCGTCCATACAATTCAATGGTTTTACTGGTAGGTTCGGCAAGAAAAGTATCAAACATCACCTTTGCAAGTGGTGTCGTGTTCGTGGATGTTGAAGAGTTAGGATGATCATCTTGTGCTTTGAGTTGGCCGATGGTTAGCCATGCAACAAGAAGTAAGACGAGGATAAGAGATACTAGCCAAGGGCGCTCGACAATTCGGCGTCCAAAAGAAAGTCCAGACATATAAAGTCCTTTTTATTATTTCTCTGCATATCTGCGAGCGTGTGCTTTACGTGACATCCTTCTACATAAAGCACAGGCAGCCATTAGCTGCCTGTTAGGTGTTAATTACACACTGAACGATGCACCACAACCACATGTTGTCGTTGCATTTGGATTATTTACGAAGAAGCGCGCTCCTTCCAACCCTTCTGTGTAGTCAACAATACCGCCAACGAGATATTGCAGACTCATAGGGTCTACAACCAGTGTTACACCACTGTTTACGATTGTCGTATCGCCTTCGTTTACATTTTCATCAAAAGTAAAGCCGTATTGGAAGCCGCTGCAGCCGCCGCCAGTAATGTATACGCGCAGTTTCAATGCTGGGTTTTCTTCTTCAGCAATCAATGCTTTAACGCGAGATGCTGCTGCGTCAGAAAAAGATAATGGTACGTTTACTTCGCTCACGAAGACCTCTCTCACTCGTGTAATGCGTCAAGCCTGAAGCAAGACGTCAAATTTGTGCTAATTGAGACGATTATCCAATACCTGACAAACTCGTTCAAGTATTCGCCGCCGATTCTTTATAACAGATGCGGATATATAAGATTACACTGCGAAACAACACATAAATTAAGCAAAACGTTTCTAACTTGATTATAGCTAGGTACAATGCGCTCCACTTGGTCCGAGCAATCAAAAGAGGATAACCCCATGACCAAATCATCAGAGCTGTATCAAAAAGCTCAGCAAACCATCCCTGGCGGTGTCAATTCACCAGTTCGTGCATTCAACGGCGTTGGCGGTTCTCCGCTATTTATCGAACGAGCAGACGGTCCACTGATTTTTGATGCCGATGGTAAAGCGTATATTGATTACGTTGGCTCTTGGGGTCCAATGATTCTTGGCCACAACCACGCGGTTATCCGCGAAGCAGTAATTGATGCAGCGCAACGCGGTCTCAGCTTCGGTGCGCCAACAGAACTTGAAATCGCGATGGCAGAATTAGTTTCTGAGCTTGTTCCATCAATGGAGCAAATCCGCATGGTAAGTTCTGGTACTGAAGCTACTATGAGCGCGATTCGCCTTGCACGTGGCTTCACCGGTCGCGACAAGATCATGAAATTTGAAGGTTGTTACCACGGCCACGCTGACAGCTTGCTAGTAAAAGCAGGTTCCGGTGCACTAACTCTAGGTCAACCAAGCTCTCCTGGCGTTCCTGCAGATTTTGCTAAGCACACGCTAACAGCAACATTCAACGACCTAGATTCTGTACGCGAGCTATTTGCTGCTAACAAAGGCGAAATTGCTTGTATCATCGTTGAGCCAGTAGCAGGCAACATGAACTGTATTCCACCAGTGGAAGGCTTCCACGAAGGGCTACGTGAAATCTGTGATCAAGAAGGCGCGCTACTAATTTTTGATGAAGTAATGACAGGCTTCCGTGTTGCTCTAGGCGGCGCGCAAGCACACTACAACATCAAACCCGACCTAACGACACTGGGTAAAGTGATTGGTGGCGGTATGCCAGTAGGTGCTTTCGGTGGCCGTAAAGAAGTGATGCAATACGTTGCACCTACAGGCCCTGTTTACCAAGCTGGTACCCTTTCCGGTAACCCTGTCGCAATGGCAGCAGGCTACGCATGTTTGAACCTTCTAAAAGAAGAAGGCAACGAAAAGCGCCTAGCTTCTAAAACGAAACAACTTGCTGAAGGTTTTAAGTCTCTAGCAGAAAAACACGGTATTCCGCTAGTTGTTAACCAAGTGGGCGGTATGTTCGGCTTCTTCTTCACTGACCAAGAAAAAGTAACTTGCTACGAAGACGTAACGAAGTGCGATGTAGAACGCTTCAAGCGTTTCTTCCACTTAATGCTAAAACACGGTGTCTACCTTGCGCCATCTGCGTTTGAAGCGAGCTTTACTTCACTCGCTCATGGTTCAAAAGAGATTGATGCCACACTAGAAGCGGCTGACCGCTGTTTTGCTGTTCTTGCAGAAGAAGCGAAATAATCGCTAAAAACGGCGATAACGCATTTAGAAAAGGACCGTAACGGTCCTTTTTTATTGCCAATTCAAAATAACCAATATCGCTAATACCCCAACGACAATGCCAAACCACGGTATTCGCTTAGCTTTTTTCTCAGTTTGACACTTTTTATCACCGTTGCAACAACCCATAGCTCATCTCTTGATTGATAACCGACTGATTTGTAGTCATTATAGCAAGGTACATCGCCCTGCTCTAATTCGGCATTGTCATAAGCTTGAAAGAGTTAAGAGTGCAAAGTAATAAAGGTTACACGCCATCATTGAAGGCATAAACCGTAAACGTCACCTGTAAGTTGGACTAATACCATGCCAAATAATGTAAAAATAACGTCGAGTCACCGAGTACTAATGGTTGCTTTACTCGCCGCTGCTTTTGCTTGCTACTTATTGGTTGAGCCATATATCAATTCAATTGTGATGGCTTTTATCATTTCTTTGCTCATGTTTCCGATACACGAATGGTTTGAGCAGAAAATTCCCAAGCACCCCAATATGGCGGCACTGCTGTCATGTGTCGTCTTGACGTTTATTATTGTTATCCCGCTTTTATTTGTGTTTGCAGCCATTGTTCAGCAAGGCTCTGTTTTCTCACAAAATACATATAATTGGGTTACCAATGGTGGCATCCAAGATATATTCCAACATCCTTTCGTTATCAAAGGCTTAGCGATTGTTAATGAGTACTTACCTTTTGATAAAATCGAGCCCAAAGCCATTGCTGAGAAAATTGGTCAATTTGCTACATCGTTTGGCTCTAACTTAGTTGCTATCAGCGCAAAGATTTTAGGAGACGCAACCAACTTCCTAATGAACTTCTTCCTGATGCTGTTTGTGCTGTTTTTTCTGCTTCGTGACCACGACAAAATTATCTCTGCGATTCGTCATATCCTGCCACTCTCACGTAGCCAAGAAGACCGCATATTGACAGAGATAGAGCAAGTTTCTAAATCAGCCGTGATGGGCTCATTCATGACAGCGATTGCTCAAGGTTTGGCTGGCGGTATCGGTATGTGGCTCGCCGGCTTCCCTGGGTTATTTTGGGGAACAATGATGGGCTTTGCATCATTCATTCCAGTGGTAGGAACCGCACTAATCTGGATTCCTGCAGCAGCGTACTTGTTCTTAACAGGCGATATGACTTGGGCTATCTTCTTGACGGTGTGGAGTGTAGTTGTCGTTGGCTCTATAGATAACCTATTGCGTCCGTTGCTAATGCAAGGCAGCGCCGGCATGAATACCCTTATGATTTTCTTCTCATTACTGGGTGGTCTGCATCTGTTTGGTTTGATTGGTCTTATCTACGGCCCACTTATTTTTGCCGTGACCATGGTACTGTTTAATATCTACGAGGAAGAATTCAAAGACTTCCTTAACCAACAAGACAACAGCTAGTCACCGCTTAATCACTTCAAGCTTGGGGCAGATTGTGCGAAAATCTGCCCCAAATTATTTCTGATGAACCAAATTTATGTCTGCTTATATCGCTCCTAGCCAAATAGCTCAGCGCCAACTTGAATACTTCAACGGAAAACACGTTTTAGTCGCTGGTGAAGTTGAAGACCTATTTCCTCTTGAGTTAGTGGCTCATTGTGAGTCTGTTGAAGTGTTTACTTCCAACTATAGCTACTACCGCCAAATTCAAACCTCTGACAAAGTGAAAAGTCATTTTGGCTCTGTGTTTGATGTTGAAACAAAAGCAGACATGGTCCTTTTATACTGGCCAAAGGCAAAAGCTGAAGCAGAATACTTGCTGGCGATGTTGATGGCGAAACTGGGCATTAACACCGAAATCGTCATCGTTGGTGAAAACCGCTCCGGCATCAAGAGCATCGAGAAGATGTTCCAAGAATACGGCCCTGTGAACAAGTACGACTCTGCTCGTCGCTGCTCATTTTACTGGGGTAATTGCCTCAATGAACCAAAACCTTTCAACCAAGCAGATTGGTTTAAGTCTTACACTGTTACACTCGGTGAGCAGTCGCTAGCGGTTAAGAGCCTACCTGGCGTATTCAGCCATGGCGAGTTCGACTTAGGTAGCCGATTGCTGCTTGAAACCTTACCTAAGCTGTCGGGCAAAGTGCTCGACTTTGGTTGTGGTGCAGGTGTGCTCGGTGCGTTTATGGCGAAAGCGAATCCAGAGATCGCGATTGAGATGTGTGACATTAATGCTTATGCGATCACTTCTAGCCAAGCCACATTAGAAGCGAATGGTTTATCCGGACGCGTATTTGCATCAGATATATACTCGGATACCGCAAAAGACTACCGCTTTATTATCAGCAACCCGCCATTCCACAGTGGTTTAGACACAAATTACAACGCAGCGGAAACCTTGTTGGGTCAGGCACCACAATATCTAACCAAAGACGGCGAAATGGTGATTGTCGCGAATAGCTTCTTAAAATACCCACCAATTATCGAGCGGGCGTTTAATAATTGCGAGACGCTAAATAAGACCAATAAATTTTCTATCTACTACGCGAAAAAATCATAACTTCCCCCCGCGCAGGCACAAACCTGCGCGATTTTTTCTCATAAATTCAACACTCATAAGAAAAACTGCGTCACCCTGCACGCTTTACAACTAACTTTCTTGTCAAAGAAAAAAAACTCGTTAATTTTGTTAATTCTATCTAGTTGAACATCTTATCCGTTTTTAACGAGAACCTCGGCAGCGAAGTATGTTTTAGAACTGCCCATTATGAGTTGTAATCTTATCCATGTTTAAATTCTACAAAAAACAGAAATTTAAGCGCCTTCAGAGTACACTGATGACCGCATTTCTGGTGCTCAGTATCACACCTCTTACCATTACTGCGATCTTTTTCTTGCAGTCCCACAGTAAAGATCTGCAAGAACAAAGCACCTCACACTTACTGTCTGTTCGAGATACAAAACAGCAGCAAATCATCGACTACTTTGAGGCACGAGAAACCGAAGTCATGGGCTTTGTGCGCTCAGAGTTGGCTTACGCCAGTGGTGGCCGATTCTACGGTCTCGTCAATGCTTTTAGTCGTTTAGGCAATGATATTGAAGAGTCTCGTAAAAACGCCCAACAGCGCTACATCGAGGGCAGCGGAGACCAAATCAAAACCTCAACGTTACCCGAGTCATCCAACTATGTAGGAAGTGAACGTTACCGGCTTTTACATAAACGCTATCATTGGGCCTACTTAGAGCTCCTCAAGCGCTCTGATTTTAATGACATTTTGCTGGTAGACATCAATGGTAACGTCACCTACTCGATCAACAAAGACGATAACTACGGAACGAACTTGTTATCAGGCCCCTACAAAGACTCGGCACTTGGCAAAACTTTCAAGCGTCTCGCCGATGATGTGACTGAACGTCGAAAAGTAAACGAAGACTACACTCCTGTGATTGTGTCTGACTTCGAGCTGGAAGGGGGGAAATCAGTCGCTTGGCTAGGTGCACCAATTGTTCAGCAAGGTTATCTACACAGCTATGCCATGTTCCGCTTGCCAAATAATGGCATCACTAAGTTAGCCGCAGACGCCAACCGAGAGTCATCAATTAACACCTTGCTGGTTGGAAATGATCACCAACCTCGCACAATTAACACGAAACAAGACGACATTAAGAACAGTTTAGAAGTGATCGATAAAGCACTCTCTGGTGCATTTGGTGTCGGCACTTACACAAACGGTTTAGGTGAAGAGATCATCGCGGCTTATGCACCGATTGAAACTCGTGGTGTGATTTGGGCGCTCGTCGTACAGTTACCAGAAAACGAAGCTTTCGCTCGTATACATCAACTCGAAAAACTATTCGTTATCGCTATGTTGATCGCCATTATCCTTGTGGTGATCGCTTCTCACTATTTATCAAACTTTATCACTTCTCCGTTGCTGAAATTGACTTGGGTTGCCGAAAAGGTCTCTGCAGGGGATCTTGATGACACGTCTTTTAATACGGTTCGTAAAGATGAAATTGGTCGGCTTGCGTTAAGCTTTGAACGAATGCAACGCTCTATTCGAGAGAAGATTCAAACCATTAAGAAGCAAAATGAAGAACTAGAAAGCAACATACAGATCATTCAGAAACAGAATGAAGAACTGCAATTGGCCGATAAATTAAAAGATGAGTTCTTAGCCACGACTTCTCATGAACTTCGTACACCGTTACACGGCATGGTCGGGATTGCTGAAACCTTAGCGTCCGGCGCCAATGGCGCGATCCCCGCTAGCCAGAAATATCAGCTTGATATCATCATTAAAAGTGGTCAGCGTCTCGCTAATCTAGTCGATGACTTGTTGGATTATCATAAAATGCGTTATGGAAGCATGGATATCCAGAAATCAGCAGTGAGTTTGGGCAGTGCAACACGATTGGTTTTAGAGCTTTCTAGCCATTTACTTGGAAGTAAAACCATCCGCATCATCAACCAAGTCCCAGCGGATTTAAAAGCAGTGTCAGCTGACCCGCAACGCCTTGAACAAGTGCTATATAACCTGATTGGCAATGCGATTAAATACACCTCAGAAGGTAAAATTGTTATCTCCGCTAATGTGGTAGATGATCATGTACGCGTACAAGTCGTGGATACTGGACAAGGAATTCCCGCAGAACAACTTGAACATATTTTTGAACCACTTATCCAAGCAGGGCAAGACGCGAGCCGTTATCGTCAAGGTGCAGGACTTGGGCTCTCCATTAGCCGTCAATTGATCGAATTAATGGGAGGCTCGTTATACGTCAGTAGCCAACCAATGGTCGGAACTACCTTCAGTTTCACTTTACCGCTCGCCAGTGAAGAAGAAATCCAAGCAACCCAGACTCTAGCTGCGCACGGGCACTTCCAAATTCCTGAAGTTAATGTAGAGAACAGTGAAGACTTATCACTTCCAGAGAACCCAGACGGCCCGTTACTGTATGTTGCTGACGATGAACCAGTAAACTTACGCGTGCTTGAAAGCTTTTTACGTTTAGAGGGCTATCGTGTGCGTACTGTCTCCGATGGGCCAGAAACGTTAGCGCTCGTCGAGCAAGAGAAGCCGGAACTTCTGTTATTGGATATCATGATGCCAGGCATGAGCGGCTACCAAGTTTGTAGTGAACTACGTGAAACCTATGATCATGCCGAGTTGCCAATCATTATGCTCACCGCACTCAGTCAAACAGAAGATCGTGTAAGAGGTTTTGAGGCAGGAGCCAACGACTATTTATCGAAACCATTTAATAAACAAGAGTTGGCGGCACGTATCCAAGCGCATTTAACGGCAAGTAAAGCAGAAATGCGCCATATGGAAAACAAAGTGCTAGAGTCTGAACTTAGACAGCGTGCAGTCGTTGAAGCAAGCTTACTTGAGACTCAAGGTCGTTTGTTGGAACAGCTAGAATCGGCTCCTGAAGCTATCATCTGTCTACGTGAAGACAAGCGTATTCGCTTTGCTAACGAAGCTGCTTGTAAGCTATTCAAGCGCAGCTTAGAACAGCTAAAGCGTTCATCTGCTGATGAGCTGATTGCCCCTAAATATCTGACCGTCAAACAACCTCATTACTGTGGCAAGATTGATATCTATATTGAAGATATTCGTCAGAACATCGAAGCAGACATTCTTAAGCTCCCTGAAGGTTCAGGGTTAGATATCATGTACATCTTTAATGTCGGCGGTGGAGCCAGTGCCGCTCGCATACATAATCTAGAAACCGCCGTAGAAGTGCTTTCAAGTTATGCATTTGATGGTGACAAAGACCAATTGCAAAAGCTAAAAGAGCTTGGCGGAGAATTTACGCGCCTTGCAGACAAAGCGCTCGGTAATAAAAAAGACAAGCAAGAACTTATGCGAGAAGTTCTAGTAGACGCAATGACACATGCTTTAGAGTATTGGGAATCTGTAACGGGTGAAAGTAAGTTCGCATTTGCAGAGCAAAGTGGCTTGTGGCGCGTTTATCTAGACCGTAGTACTTTGCAAACACGCACTTTAGATAAATACATGCGTATAGAAACATTACCCAAAACACCACGTTGGAGAACGGTGCTAAGCTCGATAGAGTTCATTCTCGAACACTGCAAAGAACAGAGCCCCGAGAGAGCATACATAGAAGCACAACGAGATAAACTACAGCGACTATTGACCAGCTAATATTTATCAAAAAAACTAGCCTAGCGTGCATGCTGGGCTTTTTTGTTATTCGAGTATTCCCTTCCTAGAGATAAAAGAGACCGCCTCTTCCTACCCCATTAACATATTTCCAATAACGAACATTCGGTTAGACATCGCTATCTATTGTTGGTCTTCAAAACGTACGATCTTATCCATTTAACTGGCCTTAATTAGGTAAGTTCGAGCAACCAAAAAACTTCATTCATACAATAAAAAAAGGACGACAAACGGAAGAAAACTGTCGATAAAAAAGGCCATTTTTCAGATAACAAGCGGATTTTGACGAACTATTGATAGAGATTGCGAACTTAATCACAACAGAACGGCAGATTAATTTTTAGCTGATTAATTAACACCATTTCTGCATGTGAGCGAGATCTCCGAACCTAGAAACCAAGCAAGAAACGTATATTTTAAATGGATCACCAGGTTAGTAATCACCAACACTCATTATTAACAAGGATATAAACTGCGACGCATATCAACGTTTATTTTTTGTCCCTCTACTGGTTAAAATTAGCCAAAATAACGTTTATAACGGAGAGCTCAGAGATTTTAACGTTTTTAACGGGAATCAAGTTTGATTATTTTATGGATAAGGTGTTTTCTTACTCCTGCCTAAGGCCTACAGGCCACTCTTGGCGAAACTCAATGTTGTAATGAGTAAGGCATGTACAAGAGGTAGGTCTTAGAGAGTGTTTATCAATTGATGACATTCAATTCCATTTAGTGAAATGAAAGCAAATAGTAAGGAACAGCTATGCTTGCCAATATTAAAAAAACAGCACTAGCAACAGCAATTATTGCAACGGCTACTACAGGTTTTGCATCGGTAGCTACTGCGGCTGAACGCAGTGAACTGACTATCCACCCTAAAGAGTTTACAACTTTCGTTCGTAACTTTAACCCTTTCTTGGGTGCAACTAACCTGCACACAACAACCGACTTTATTTACGAGCCGCTCGTTGTTTTTAACGAAATGCACGGTAACACGCCTGTATTTCGTCTAGCAGAAAACTTTACCATGGCTGATGACCTGATGAGCGTAACCTTCGATATCCGTAAGGGCGTAAAATGGTCTGATGGCAAAGCGTTTACCGCTGATGATGTTGTTTACTCTTTCAACCTAGTTAAAGAGAAGCCAGAGCTAGACCAATCTGGTATCAACTCTTGGGTGACTGGCGTAGAAAAAGTTAACGACTACCAAGTTAAATTCCGTCTAAGCGAAGCAAACTCAAACGTTCCTTACGAAATTGCGAAAGTACCAGTCGTACCTAAGCACGTATGGAG
This sequence comes from Vibrio sp. D431a, assembly GCF_030248655.1. Classification (NCBI taxonomy): domain Bacteria; kingdom Pseudomonadati; phylum Pseudomonadota; class Gammaproteobacteria; order Vibrionales; family Vibrionaceae; genus Vibrio; species Vibrio sp. D431a. The sequence goes on from NZ_JAHGAP010000027.1 coordinate 210,602, forward strand.
CAAAGTAAAAGATCCAGCAACATTCACAAACGAAAATCCAGTAGGCAGTGGTCCATTTACTGAAATCGACACTTTCACACCGCAGCTATATATCCAGTGTGAGAACCCGAATTATTGGGATGCTGACAACCTAGATGTAGATTGTCTGCGTGTGCCACAAATCGCGAACAACGACCAATTCTTGGGCAAAATCGTTAACGGCGAAATGGACTGGACGTCTTCATTCGTACCAGACATCGACCGTACGTACGCTGCAGCAAGTCCGAATCACCACTACTGGTACCCACCAGCGGGTACTCAAGCATTTGTAGTGAACTTCAAAAACCCAGACGCTGCGAAAAACGAAGCACTAACTAACGTTGACTTCCGTCGTGCGTTCTCTATGGCGCTAGACCGTCAAACTATCATTGATATCGCTTTCTACGGCGGCGGTACAGTGAACGACTTCGCATCTGGCCTTGGCTACGCATTTGAAGCTTGGTCTGATGAAGAGACGCACAACAAGTACAAAGGCTACAACACATACAACGCGGAAGGTGCGAAAAAGCTTCTAGCTAAAGCTGGCTTCAAAGATGTAAACAAAGATGGCTTTGTGGATACACCATCTGGCAAGTCTTTCGAGCTTCTAATTCAATCACCAAACGGTTGGACTGACTTCAACAACACGGTACAACTAGCCGTTGAGCAACTAGCAGAAGTGGGCATTAAAGCTCGTGCTCGTACACCGGACTTCTCGGTATACAACCAAGCTATGCTAGAAGGTACTTACGACGTTGCTTACACCAACTACTTCCACGGTGCAGATCCACACTTGTACTGGGATAGTGGCTACAACTCGAAGCTACAAGCTGGTGACGGCATGCCTCGCTTTGCAATGCACTTCTACAAGAACGATAAGCTAGACGGTCTTCTTAACAGCTTCTACAAGACAGCAGATAAGCAAGAACAGCTAGAGATCGCTCATGGCATTCAGAAGATCATTGCTCAGGACCAAGTAACTATTCCTGTGCTATCTGGCGCGTACATGTACCAATACAACACAACTCGCTTCACTGGTTGGTGGAACGAAGAAAACCCTAAGGGCCGTCCAAACATTTGGGCAGGTATCCCAGAGCGTCTACTTCACGTACTGGACCTAAAACCAGTTAAATAAGTAGAAGTTCATTTCAAGCGGCATACATCCCGTGTGCCGCCTATAAAAATCCCTTGTTAACGAAACCAATATGTGGCGCTCGTCGTCAGGGGATTTTTCGCTCTAAATTTCGCTAGGAGCGACCTGAAACCAGAAACAGGGAAAAAATCTGGGTGAGTAAGGTGTGAGTTATGGGTTATTTTTTAAGACGTTTGTCGTTCTATCTTGTCGCGCTCTTAGTTGCAGCGACGTTAAACTTTATTATTCCGCGAGCAATGCCTGGTGACCCAGTTACCATGATGTTTGCTAATGCTTCAGTACAGGTGACTCCAGAACGAATCGCAGCAATGAAAGAACTGCTCGGTTTCGTTGATGGGCCAATTTACATTCAGTACTTCTCGTACATTAAAAACATTCTAAGTTGGGAATTGGGCACCTCAATCCAGTTCTACCCACTTTCAGTTAATTCTTTACTAGGTAGTGCATTTGGCTGGTCACTATTTCTAGCTGGTACTGCGGTTGTACTTTCTTTCTCCATCGCTTCTGTCCTTGGTATTTTTGCCGCCTGGAAGCGCGGTAGTAAGTACGATGCATTCGTAACGCCTGGTACATTGATCATTCAAGCTATTCCACAAATGGTTATCGCAATGTTAGCGCTGTTTACCTTTGCGATTGGCCTGAAATGGTTCCCATCTGGCTATGCTTACACGCCAGGTACTATTCCTGATTGGACAAGCTGGGAGTTCATCAAGAACGTGGGTTACCACGCTGTATTACCTCTATTCTGTGCAACCATCGTTCAAATTGGTGGCTTCCTAGTTAACATGCGTAACAACATGATCAACCTTCTCGCCGAAGACTATATCACGATGGCTAAAGGTAAAGGGCTGAGTGAAAACCGCGTCGTCTTTAATTACGCCGCACGTAACGCACTACTTCCAAGTGTTACCGCACTGTCTATGTCTTTAGGTATGGCCATTGGAGGTCAATTAATCATCGAGATGATTTTCAACTACCCAGGCCTAGGTACTGTTCTATTGAACGCAATTCACGCTCGTGACTACCAAGTACTTCAAGGTCAGTTAATTATCATGACGATGTTCATGCTGTGCTTCAACTTAATGGCTGACATGCTGTACATGATTCTAGACCCTCGCCTACGTACGGGAGGCAAATAATCATGAAAGAACTATTCAAACTTATTTTAGGTAACGCATTTGCTCGCATTGGTCTTGGCATTGTTACGCTGTTCGTGTTCGTTGCGATTGCCGCTCCTTTACTTACAAAGCATGCGCCAGACAAGCGAACCGGTAACCCACACGAATACCCAAGCTTTGTTGTAAAACAGGCACAAAACAACCCTGATGGTTGGGTCGCTAAAAACCTAGCAGACGATCGTCGTACACTGCTTATGTCTAAAAAGGCCGACCACGTATTAGGTACTAGCCGAATGGGTCGCGATATCTGGTCGCAGGTGGCTTACGGTGCACGAGTATCACTGGGTGTAGGCTTTGGTGCTGGCATCATCGTGTGTTTCTTAGCAACAGTCATTGGTATATCGGCAGGTTACTTCGGCGGTAAAGTGGATGACGTATTGAGTGCCGCGATGAACATCATGTTAGTAATCCCGCAGTATCCATTGCTATTCGTGTTGGCGGCCTTTATCGGTGAAGCAGGCCCACTCACCATTGCCTTGATTATCGCTGGTACTTCTTGGGCATGGGGTGCACGTGTTGTCCGCTCTCAAACTATGGCACTACGCGAGAAAGAGTTCGTTAAAGCTGCCGAAGTATTGGGAGAGTCTTCATTCCGCATCATCTTCGTTGAGATTTTACCAAACCTTATCCCAATTGTCGGTGCGAGCTTCATTGGCTCAGTAATGTTGGCGATCAACACTGAAGCGGTCATTTCGTTCCTAGGTTTGGGTGATGCCAACACGATCAGTTGGGGCATCATGCTTTACAACGTGCAAACCTCATCAGCCATGCTGATTGGCGCATGGTGGGAAGTACTAGCACCTTGTATTGCCCTAACACTACTGGTTACTGGTCTTGCTCTGTTGAACTTTGCCGTTGACGAAATTGCGAACCCTCAACTTCGTTCTCACAAAGGCATGAAACGCTGGAAAAAACTAGCAGCAAAAGACAAGAAAGAGCGTGAGCCTGAACTGGCACCACAAAATGCACTATGGAGCGGAGATAAATAATCATGACTGCACCACTAATTTCCATCCGTAACCTATGCGTAGACTACATCACAGACGCGGGCGATGTCCGCGCCTGTAACAACGTGAGCTTCGACATTGCACCAGGTGAAGTATTCGGTCTGGCTGGTGAATCTGGCTGTGGCAAATCCACTGTTGCCTTCTCACTAATGCGCCTTCATAAGCCACCAGCGTTTATCACAGGTGGTGAGGTTATCTTCAACGGTGAAGATATCCTTCAGTACAGCGATGATCGCATGCAAGCGTTCCGCTGGAGTGAAATGTCGATGGTATTCCAGAGTGCGATGAACGCTTTGAACCCTGTTCTAACCATGGAAGAGCAGTTCTGTGACGTCATCATGCGTCATACCAATATGACTCGCGCTCAAGCAAAAACACGCGCTGAAGGTCTGCTGGAAATCGTTGATATCCACCCTAGCCGATTGAGTGATTACCCGCACCAGTTCTCTGGTGGTATGCGTCAACGTCTAGTAATCGCAATCGCTTTGGCTCTGAACCCAAAAATGATCATCATGGACGAACCGACTACCGCATTGGATGTAGTGGTTCAACGTGAAATTCTACAAAAAATTTACGCGCTTAAAGAAGAGTTTGGTTTCTCAATTCTGTTCATCACACATGACTTGTCATTGATGGTCGAGTTCTCGGATCGTATCGGCATCATGTACTCAGGTGAGTTGATTGAAGTCGCGCCTTCTAAGCAAATTCTGGAAAGTCCTTACCACCCTTACACCAAAGGTTTGGGTAGCTCTTTCCCTCCACTAACTGGACCAAAGACCAAATTGACTGGTATTCCAGGTAACCCGTTGAACTTGCTAGAAGTACCACGGGGCTGCCGCTTCCAAGCTCGTTGCGATCGCGTACATGAAGCATGTACACGTGTACCAACCCAATTACGTCAAATTGAACCAGGTCGCCTCTCAAATTGCCATTTGTACGGCGACACCATTGCTCAAGCTAAGGTTTAACAACAAAAAAACGTTAGCTAAGAACAAAAATTACACTGGAGAGAATTATGAGCAAACAATTCGGCGAACTGCTGATTGAGGGTAAAAATGTCGTTAAGGACTTCCCTTTAAACAGTAACTCAATCAAACAATCTAAGATGCGCGCAATCAACGACGTCTCTTTCAAAATGTACAAGAGCCGCGGCTTGTCAGTGGTAGGTGAATCTGGTTCAGGTAAGTCTACTACTGCAAAAATGATTGCAAAAATGTACGCACCAACCGATGGCATCATTGAATACAAAGGTCGTGATATCCAAGACATCACCTCTCGTCACGATTTAATGACCTACCGTGAAGGTGTACAAATGGTGTGGCAAGACCCGTTTGGCTCGCTAAACCCAACGCACAATATCTTCCACCATATTGCGCGCCCGCTGCTGATTCATAAGAAAGTAGCACCGGGCAACAAGAAAGAACTGGAAGAGCGTGTGTACGACCTACTTGAACAAGTTGGTCTTATTCCACCAAAAGAAACGGCGCAAAAGTTCCCGCACCAGCTATCTGGCGGTCAGCGTCAACGTGTAAACCTAGCTCGTAACATCGCAGTTGGTGCTGAAGTGGTATTGGCGGATGAGCCAACATCGATGCTCGATGTATCAATCCGTGCCGGTGTTCTGAACTTGATGGAAGAGATGAAGTTCGAGAAACAAATGTCTCTGCTTTACATCACTCACGACATCGCAACAGCGCGTTACATTGCTGAAGATCTCGCGGTCATGTACGTAGGTCACATGGTTGAATGGGGCGATACTGAAGAAATCATTCACGATCCTCAACACCCATATACGCAACTGTTGGTATCTGCGGTTCCAGATCCATCGAAGTCTATTCACGAGAAACTGAAAGGCAACAAAGGGGAAATCCCACTTTGGACACCAGAATCTGTCGGCTGTCCATTTGCTGGACGTTGTGTACACGCTACCGACAAATGTCGCGAACGACTACCGGGCGTCACTCAACTGTCCGACAACCACTTTGTCCGCTGTTACTTATTTGAAGATTAATCATAACGAGGGTCAGGTTCAGCCTGACCCATTCCTGTTTTTATCGTTTCCCGGAGACATTGAATGCTGCTACTGACTAACCACATTGGTTATGAACGTCTGGGCCCAAAGAAAGCCATTATCCAGACCGAACAACCACACTTGTCTTCTTACACTGCTCAATTGATTTGTGCCACTAGCGAGCAAACCGTGGCAACTTTTGCGGTTGAAGAACAAGGTAAAGTGGCGAACTGGCATCAGGGCTATTTCTACCTCATCGACTTTTCCTCTTTCACAACGTCAGGTGACTATTTCTTGCAAGTAGAAGATACGCGCTCTTCCTCTTTCATCGTTGGCGAACACATTCTGTTGGATCAAACTTTGTCAGATGTGATCCACTACTTCAAATCGCAACGTTGCGGCGGGATCTTCGATAAACAAGATCGACAACTTCCAGTACTAAACTCCAATAAAAAGGTTGATGTACACGGCGGCTGGTACGACGCATCAGGAGACGTTAGCAAGTATTTAAGTCACCTTTCATACGCGAATTATTTGAATCCTCAACAAACCCCAATGGTGGTTTGGAACATCCTAAAAGGGGTTTCATTGCTTGAAGGAAGCGAAGACATTGCAGCTTTCACACGTACACGTCTGATTGAAGAAGCCCTGTTCGGTGCAGACTTTCTTGTGCGTATGCAAAACGAAAAAGGCTTTTTCTACATGACGGTCTTTGACAAGTGGAGCAAAGATACTGCGCAACGCGAGATTTGCGCGTACGAAACTCAACTTGGTCACAAATTTGACGACTATCAAGCAGGCTTTCGACAAGGTGGCGGTGTCGCCATTGCAGCGCTAGCGGCAGCGTCGCGTTTAAGTGTTCACGGTGAATACGATCAACAAAAATACCGCAACGCTGCCGAAAATGGTTACTGGCACTTAAAAGAGCACAATACGCAGTACCTCAATGATGGGGAAGAAAACATTATCGACGAATACTGTGCGCTACTGGCTTGTGTAGAACTGTTTAAAGCAACCAAAGAAACTCGCTACTTGGAAGAGAGCCGTTTGTGGGCGCAACGTTTAGTTGCACGCCAAATGAGCGACGAGCAGATTCAACACTTTTGGTCAGCAAACCAAGACGGCAGCCGTCCATATTTTCACGCAGCCGAAGCTGGTCTACCAGTTATTGCCCTATGCGAATATCTATCAATTGAAGACGACTCAGCACGAGCGGAATCGGTAAAACGTATCGTCAACCTAGCGTGTGAGTTTGAGATCACAATATCGAATAAAGTGATCAACCCATTCGGTTACCCTCGCCAATATGTTAAAGGCGTAAATGAGTCAAAACGCGAGGCATTTTTTGTCGCACACAACAATGAATCCGGCTATTGGTGGCAAGGCGAGAATGCTCGACTGGGCTCACTCGCGACCATGGCGTACCTTGCTCAACCGCATATAGCGTCGCAAGAAGTACAGCAACAACTTTCTGTGTTTGCTCAAGATGCATTGAACTGGGTTGTAGGCTTAAACCCATACGACATGTGCATGCTAGATGGCCATGGTCGTAACAACCCTGATTACCTCCCTCAATATGGTTTCTTCAACGCAAAAGGTGGCGTGTGTAACGGAATCACTGGCGGCTTTGAAGACGAGGAAGACATTGCATTTAACCCACCAGCACAAAAAGAAGACGTGTTACAAAACTGGCGCTGGGGCGAACAATGGATCCCGCATGGCGCTTGGTACTTACTCGCGATAATGAGTCAAGCTCAGCATGTTTCTCAGTTGGCGACCTCTAAAAATATGAAGGAAGAATAATCATGGGAATGTATTTTGTCGGTATCGATGGTGGCGGCACGTCATGTCGAGCCAGGATTAAAGATTCACAAGGTAATTTTCTTGGCGAGGCCAAAAGCGGCAGTGCCAACATCATGCTAGGTGCTGAAATAGCAATGGCTTCGATTCTTGAATCCATCACTTCGGCTACCGAGCAAGGCGGTCTAACACAACAAGATTTCGCGTCGATGCACGTCGGCTTAGCCCTTGCTGGCGCAGAGCACAAAGCATCTTGGCAAGCCTTCATGTCTCTTCCTCATCCATTTGCCAGTATAACTCTGAATACCGATGCTTACGGTGCGTGCGTTGGTGCGCACAATGGCGAAGATGGCGCAATCATGATTGCGGGAACCGGTTCTTGTGGCATCTACCTTAACGGATTGGAGCAACATGTTGTCGGTGGTCGTGAGTTCCCTATTTCGGATCAAGGTGGCGGCGCAGCGATGGGGCTACGCCTAGTTCAGCAAGTTTTGTTAGCTGAAGATGGCATCAGAGAAAAAACGCCCCTAGCACAACACGTTATGACGCATTTCGAAAATGAGGTCGACAACGTGGTGGCGTGGTCAAAACAGGCGCTTCCTCGTGATTATGGGCAGTTTTCTCCGGCTATTTTCCAACATGCGGAACAAGGCGATGCACTGGCCATTGAAATGCTGAAGCAAACCGCAGCGGATATAGAAATGTTTCTCGTGGCATTAAACAAGCGCGGCGCAACACGTATTTGTTTAATGGGCAGCATAGCTGAACGCATTGTACGTTGGCTTTCACCACCAGTTCAGCAATGGATTGTTGAGCCACAGTTTGACGCGATTGAAGGCGCAATTATGTTTGCTGGCAAACCAGAACATAACCTTTACTCGCTCAGTGCGGCGTAGGAGTAGATATGGAATATCGTGTTGATCTCGTAGTCCTTTCTGAGCAGAAACAAAACTGCCGCTTTGGCCTCACCTTTCATAACTTGAGCGACCAAGACCTAAACATCTGGAGCTTAACTTTCGCTTTCGATCGTTACATTCTTCCAGACAGCGTTTCAAATGGTCAACTGACTCAAATTGGTAGTTTTTGCACACTTAAGCCAGAAGGGGTGGTACTGGCTGCCAACCATCACTATTACTGTGAATTCAGTATTGGTTCGAACCCATTCCGTTATTACTCGGATGGCTTTAACGAAGCGATGATCAACTTTGTCGTTGATGGAAACCCACAGCGCGCACAAGTGGATGTCACGCCTATCGTATTAGCTTCACCATACCGTGAACGCAGTGAGATTCCTGCAAGTTTAACCCATGCACAGCCCTTGCTGCCAAAACCAAACCATATTGAGGTCAGCGATCACTATTTTAGCTTTGATCATCATGCTGGCGTCGCGGTTTATTCAAGCCTGGCCAATTCAGCTAAAGAATGGCTACTTGATGAGCTTAAGCGCATTCACCAATTTGAGTTCGCATCAGACAATGGCAGTCAGATCATCTTCAAAGGCAACCCAACCTTGGATGAAGGCGCTTACAAACTGAAAGTAGCCGAAGAGTCAATCAAAATTGAAGCAGGATCTTCGTCTGGTTTTACCCATGCTTGTGCAACGTTATTACAACTAATCAAAGTTGGCGATCAACCTAACTCAATGGAAGTAGTTTGCTGTTCAATCAAGGACAGGCCACGTTTTCGTTACCGCGGTATGATGCTGGATTGTGCTCGTCATTTTCACTCCGTTGAGCAAGTCAAACGCTTGATCAACCAACTGGCTCATTACAAGTTCAATACGTTCCATTGGCATCTTACCGACGATGAGGGTTGGCGAATTGAAATCAAATCACTGCCTCAACTGACCGATATTGGTGCTTGGCGCGGATTGGATGAGATCAATGAACCACAGTACACGCACTTTGATGAACGTTACGGCGGCTTCTACACACAAGAAGACATCAAAGACGTTATCGAATTTGCATCGCAACGCGGCATCACCATCATTCCTGAAATTGATGTACCTGGTCATTGCCGAGCCGCCATCAAGTCGTTACCACACCTATTGGTAGAAGCGGAAGATACCACCGAATACCGCAGTATTCAGCATTACAACGACAACGTCATTAACCCTGCTCTGCCGGGGAGTTATGAATTTATCGACAAAGTGCTAGAAGAGGTCTCTGCGCTTTTTCCTGCGCCTTACGTTCATATTGGTGCCGACGAAGTACCTAACGGCGTATGGTCAAAAAGCCCAGCATGCCAAGCACTAATGGAACAACTGGGTTACAGCGACTACAAAGATTTGCAAGGACACTTCTTGCGTTATGCCGAAGACAAACTTCGTAAATTGGGCAAACGCATGCTGGGCTGGGAAGAAGCTCAACACGGCGACAAAGTCAGTAAAGATACGGTGATCTACTCATGGCTAAGCGAAGAAGCGGCATTGAACTGTGCTCGCCAAGGCTTTGATGTGGTGCTGCAACCAGCACAAACCACTTACCTAGATATGACCCAAGACTACGCACCTGAAGAACCGGGCGTGGACTGGGCAAACCCACTGCCACTAGAAAAAGCTTACAACTACGAGCCGCTCGCTGAAGTGCCTGCTGACGACCCAATACGTAAGCGCATTTGGGGCATTCAAACAGCATTATGGTGCGAAATTATCAATAACCAACCTCGCATGGACTACATGATCTTCCCTCGTTTAACTGCAATGGCAGAAGCATGTTGGACAGACAAACAACACCGAGATTGGACCGACTATTTATCACGCTTGAAAGGCCATCTACCTCTGCTTGATTTGCAGGGAGTGAATTACCGTAAACCGTGGAAGTAATACAAAACTGATGTCGAAACATCACGCTTGAAGAGTTTTTAAATTTTGGCTGCTGATGCAGCTTCGTAAAAAGGAAAGACACAAATGAAATACGGCTATTTCGATAACGAGAATCGCGAATACGTCATCACTCGCCCTGACGTACCAGCACCATGGACCAACTACCTAGGTACTGAGAAGTTCTGTACGGTTATCTCGCACAACGCGGGTGGCTACTCGTTCTACAACTCTCCAGAATACAACCGTGTTACTAAATTCCGTCCAAATGCGACATTCGATCGCCCAGGACACTACGTTTACTTGCGTGATGATGAGACAGGTGATTACTGGTCAATCTCTTGGCAACCAGTTGCGAAGAGCCTAGACGAAGCAAACTACGAAGTTCGTCACGGCTTGTCTTACTCTAAATTTAAGTGTGAGTACAACGGTATTGAAGCTGAAAAGACGCTATTCGTACCAAAAGGCGAAGACGCTGAAATCTGGGATGTAGTGATTAAAAACACCTCTGACAAACCACGTACGATCAGTGCATTCTCATTTGTTGAGTTCTCATTCAGCCACATTCAATCTGATAACCAAAACCATCAGATGTCTCTGTACTCGGCAGGTACGGCTTACAACGAAGGCGTGATCGAGTACGACCTGTACTACAACACCAACGATTTCGAAGGCTTCTACTACCTAGCTTCAACATTTGACCCAGATTCATACGACGGCCAACGTGACAGCTTCCTAGGCCTATACCGTGACGAAGCAAACCCGTTAGCGGTAGAACAAGGTAAGTGTTTCAATACAGCACAAACGTGTTACAACCACTGTGGCTCTTTGCATAAGCAATTTACTATTCAGCCGGGTGAAGAAGTTCGCTTTGCTTACATTCTAGGTATCGGTAAAGGCAACGGTGAGCGTCTACGTGCTAAGTACCAAGACCTTGCAGAAGTCGACAACGCATTTGCGGGTATCAAAACACACTGGGATGAGCGCTGTGGCAAGTTCCAAGTGAAATCACCAAACGAAGGTCTAGATACCATGATCAACGCTTGGACGTTATACCAAGCGGAAACTTGTGTGGTGTGGTCTCGCTTTGCTTCATTCATCGAGGTGGGAGGCCGTACTGGTCTTGGTTACCGCGATACAGCGCAAGATGCAATCTCAGTTCCTCACGCTAACCCAGCAATGACGCGCAAACGTATCGTTGACCTACTGCGCGGCCAAGTAAAAGCGGGCTACGGTCTACACCTATTCGATCCAGATTGGTTTGATCCAGAAAAAGCTGATGTTAAACCATCTAAATCTCCAACCGTAGTTCCAACACCTTCTGATGAAGACAAAATTCACGGCATCGAAGACACTTGTTCTGATGATCACCTATGGCTAGTTCCAACCATCTGTAAGTACGTGATGGAAACCGGTGAGCACAGCTTCTTCGACGAAGTGATCCCTTACGCCGACGGTGGCGATGCAACGGTTTATGACCACATGAAAGCCGCGCTAGACTTCTCGGCTGAATACGTAGGTCAAACCGGTATCTGTAAAGGTCTGCGTGCAGACTGGAACGACTGTCTGAACCTAGGTGGCGGCGAATCGTCAATGGTGTCGTTCCTACATTTCTGGGCACTGCAGGAGTTCATCGACCTAGCGAAATACCTAGGTAAGGAAGCCGACGTTGAAAAATACACCGAGATGGCAGCAAACGTGCGTGAAGCGTGTGAAACACACCTTTGGGACGAAGAAGGCGGCTGGTATATCCGTGGTCTAACGAAAAACGGCGAAAAGATCGGTACAGCGCAACAAAAAGAAGGTCGTGTACACCTAGAGTCAAACACACTTGCGGTACTTTCTGGTGCGGTATCTCAAGAGCGCGGCGAAAAAGCGATGGACGCTGTCGATGAGAACCTATTCTCTGAATACGGCCTCCACCTAAACTCACCATCTTTTGCAACACCGAATGATGATATCGGCTTCGTAACTCGTGTTTACCAAGGCGTAAAAGAGAACGGTGCGATCTTCTCGCATCCAAATCCATGGGCTTGGGTAGCTGAAGCGAAACTGGGTCGTGGTGATCGTGCAATGAAGTTCTACGATGCACTGAACCCATACAACCAGAACGACATCATCGAAAAACGTATTGCAGAACCTTACTCATACGTACAGTTCATCATGGGTCGTGACCACCAAGACCACGGTCGTGCAAACCACCCATGGTTAACAGGTACGTCAGGCTGGGCTTACTTCGCTGTTACCAACTTTATCCTTGGTGTGCGTACAGGCTTCGATGGCCTAACTATCGATCCATGTATCCCAACGAACTGGCCTGGTTTCGAAGTGACTCGTCAATGGCTAGGTGCAACGTACAACATCAAAGTAGTTAACCCAAACTCAGTAAGCAAAGGCGTTAAGTCGATTACTGTGAACGGTGAAGCAGTGAATGGTGCCTCTGTCCCAGTTCAAGCGGAAGGTTCAGTAAACGAAGTTATCGTTACTCTAGGTTAATCATCTTTTGGGGGAGTCCTTCTCCCCTTTTGATTTATCCGGTGCATTTATGTTTTACAAGTGCATCGGTTCGCTAGCAAAGATTTAAGACGCGGTGGGATGCCGCTCTTATCGAGGATCGAATCATGATCAAATTTGGTACAGGCGGTTGGCGTGCATTTATCGGTGAGGAGTTCACCAAAGATAACGTACGCTTGGTTGCCCAAGCAGTTGCAAACATCACGAATAACGAATCGGTTGCTGATCGCGGTTTTGTGATTGGCTATGACCGTCGTTTTCTTTCCGATAAAGCAGGTCGTTGGTTCGCTGAAGTTCTAGCAGCAAACGGCATTGTGGTCAGCTTTATCGACAAATTTGTCCCAACACCTATCGTAATGTTTAAAGCGAAAGAAATGGGCTGCGCATACTCGGCATGTATTACCGCATCACACAACCCTGCCGATTACAACGGCATTAAAGTCTTCATTGAAGGCGGTCGTGACGCAGATGAAATCATCACCCAAAAAATCGAATCACAAATAGACGCGCTCACTGCGCAAGATGTAAAAAGCGTCGACTTTGAACAAGCGGTTGAAGATAAGCTGATTGAAATCATTAATCCGATGAACGAATTCGTTGACTCAATCATCGACTTTATCGACATCGAAGCGATCAAGAAGGCGAATTTACGTGTTTTGATCGACCCAATGTTTGGTGTCGCGAAAAACGCACTGCAAACCGTATTAATCAACGGCCGCTGTGACGTTGATGTGATTAACGATGGCAAAAACCCAGATTTCGGTGGGTTAATGCCTTCGCCAAGCGCTGCAACACTCTACCGTTTGATGCACCTAGTGAAAGAGCAAGGTTACGATATTGGCATCGGTACTGATGGCGATGCGGACCGTCTTGGTATTATCGACGAAAAAGGTAACTTCATTCATCCAAATGAAGTGCTACTGCTGCTTTACTACTACCTACTTGAATACAAAGGCTGGAAAGGCTCCGTGGTACGTAACATCGCAACCACACACCTTCTCGATAAAGTCGCCGAAGATCATGGCGAGAAATGCTTTGAGGTTCCTGTAGGCTTTAAGCACATCAGCTCCAAAATGGAAGCGGATGACTCACTGATTGGCGGGGAAAGCTCTGGCGGCCTAACCATTCGCGGCCACATCAAAGGTAAAGACGGCGTATTCGCATCAAGTCTATTGGTAGAAATGATTTCAGTAACCGGCAAGAAGCTGTCTGAGTTGCTGGATGAAATCTACGGCAAGTACGGCTATGCCTACATGGCAGAAGGCGATTGCAAGTTCAAACCAGCGCAAAAAGACGTACTGTTCAACAAGATTTATGTTGAAAAGCAGTTGCCTGAGTTTGAGTTTGAAATCGAAAAAGTCAGCTATGAAGATGGTGCGAAAGTCTACTTCAAAAACGGCGGTTGGATCATCGCTCGCTTCTCTGGCACTGAGCCACTGCTACGAATTTTTGCAGAGATGCAAGATAAGGACACTGCGGAACGTGTTCTTCAACAGTTTAAAGACTTCTTGTCTTTATAACTGAACCTTGTGCCCGCTTCGAGCACTATGATGAGAGTCAACGCTGTCTGAAAAGGCGCTCATCAACAGGAGAAGAGCACTTGCCCGGCTCCACAGCCGGGCTTTTTTATTGTATGTTGGAAAGTCGTAAACGAGATAGCAAAGATACTCAGGAGCGTTAAGCAAATGCCAGGACGCCTTGCGTTTCAATTTTCACCGCGACGGACTCACCTATATTTAATGCTTGCGAAGCTGTAGCTAACAAACGGTCACCATTCGCGTTAATCACATAACGGCAGTGATCACCCATAAAATGCTGTTCCAATACGGTTACCGAACTATCTTCATCGGATTGAATTTGTACATGCTGCGGTCTTAGCAGTAAAGAGCACTCCGCCTGTACTGGAATATCTTGTTGAGCCGTGGCTTCAACCACGCCCAAGTGGGTTTCATATTCTGAATTCGAAACTCGTTTAGCAGCAAGGTAACTGCCACCACCTAAGAAATCAGCGACAAATTTACTTGAAGGTTGGTAGTAAAGCTCAGATGCTGTGCCATATTGCTCGATGACTCCATTGTTCATCACTGCCATTTTATCGGCGAAAGCAAAAGCCTCTTCACGGCTATGCGTAACAAAAATGGCAGTCACACCTTGGGCCTTAAAAATCTTACGGATCTCACTTATCAACTCATGGCGAACTTGCGTATCAATATTAGAAAACGGTTCATCCAGTAACAGTAAGTCTGGGCTGTAAGCTAATGAGCGAGCAATCGCAACACGCTGCTGCTGTCCACCAGACAATTGATGAGGATAACGATCGCCATAACCTTGAAGATGCACGAGTTCTAACATCTCTTGAACTTTGGCATTTTTCTCTTTCGTCGAGCACTGCTTTAAGCCAAAGGCAATGTTTTGCTCCACCGTCAAGTGAGGAAAAAGTGCGTAATCTTGAAAAATCATCCCTATATTACGCTGTTCTGGCGGCAACCAGTTTTCCCCATCATCAATTGTGACGCAATTTAGACTCATTTCGCCTGACGTTAACGGCAATAATCCCGCAACGGCCTTTAATAGTGTTGTTTTCCCACAGCCACTAGCTCCTAGCAAACAGACAATCTGCCCTTGTTCTACCTCAAGAGACAATGATTCGAGTACGGTTTGATCATCATATTGGCACGTTAGGTTTTTAATTGATAATGCACAGCTCATCAGTGATTTTGCTCCAGTGAACGGTTAACAACAACAAGCGGGATCAACCCAACAAGAACCAACAGGACCGCTGGCAAAGCGGCCAATTCTAAATGCTCATCCGAGGCGAAGTTATAAACGTATGTGGCTAGTGTTTCAAAGTTAAACGGACGAAGTAACAAAGCCGCATTGAGCTCTTTCATTGACTCGATAAACACTAATAAAGCCGCAATCAGTGCACCGCGCTTAACCAGCGGAAAGTGCACGCGCCACAGCATGGCATTGGGCTTACAACCCATAGTGCGCGATGCCATATCTAACGACGGAGAAATTTTATTTAAATTACTTTCGATACTACCAATCGCCACCGCTGAAAAGCGCACAACCATGGCAAAAACCAGGGCGAACATGGAGCCAGAAAAAATAAGTCCCGGTCTTCCCCACTCCATGGCTTTAGCAACGTCGTTGACACGATGATCCATAAACAGCACAGCGACCATCACACCGATGGCTAGTACCGTTCCTGGTACTGCATAGCCCATAGAAGAAAGACGCATAAATGCCAAGCTTTCTCGTTTACCATTGACTCGATGGGTAAAGTTAACGATCAGTGCGACAGCAACACCAATAATCGCAGCAATAACAGACACAACTAAGCTATTCCATGCGTATTCACGAAACTCTGAGGTCCAACTCTGCGCAAAATAAGTGATCGCATAATCAATCAGCTGTAGTAGCGGCAAAATAAACGCGACCGAAACCAAGCCCCAGCACCAAACTAGTGCGGTCCACTTTTTCCAGCCCGTCAACTCGTAACGAAAATCTTCGTGACTGTTAAATTGGCTTTGAAAAAGCTTTTGTTTACGGCGGCTGTATCGTTCGGCACTAAGAAGCAGTACTACAATGACGAGCATCATGGCAGAAATCTTGGCTGCCGCATTAAGATTAGAGTACCCCAACCAAGTATCGTAGACCGCTGTGGTTAACGTATTCACCGCGAAGTAACTTACCGTACCAAAGTCACCGATGGTCTCCATTGCAACCAATGATAAACCCACTGCGATAGAGGGTCTTACTAACGGCATCGAGATGCGCCAAAAGCTTTCCCATGGAGAGCACTTGAGCAAACGCGCGCTTTGCAATAAAGAGACATTTTGCTCCATAAACGCAGCCCGGCACAATAAATACACGTAAGGATACAACACCAAAGCCAACACAAAGGTCGCACCAGGCAGCGTACGAATGTCAGGGAACCAATACTCGCCAGGTCCCCATCCGGTTACATCACGCAAAAAGATCTGAATCGGGCCTGCAAAATCAAACCAATCAGTAAAAATATAACCAATGATATAACCTGGCATTGCAAGAGGTAGCACCAATGCCCACTGCAACCATTTTTCGGTCGGCAGTTTACACATGGCCATTATCCAAGCGCTTGGAATACCAAGAATTAAGGACAGCACCATTACGCCAACAGTTAGCGCAACCGTGTTAAAAATATAAGTCGGCATGACCGTTGCCATTAAATGAGCAAACAAATCATCCGTTTCACCAATTGCGGTGTAGAAGATCGCTAAGATCGGCAAAACCAGTAGCAGAGTTATTACCCCACTACTGGTTTTCCATAAAGAGTGTTTATCTTTCATCGCCTAATTACTGCAAGGCTGTATGAAATACAAATGCTGTTGCAAATACATCTCATATCCTTTAATCAAATGGGGGTACTGTTATACCCCCACAAGGAATTAAAGGTCAAATTTCACTTCGTCTAATAGCTTAATTGCCGCTTCGTGGTTGGCTGCAATATCGTCTAGAGAAAGCTTGTCTGCTTTAAAGTCACCCCAAGATTCCACAAGCTCAGAACGCTTCACGCCTTCTTTAACTGGGTACTCGTAATTAACTTCTGCGTACATTTGCTGCGCTTTGTCACCCGTTAGGAATTCCATTAGCTTCACAGCATTGTCTTTGTTTGGAGAGTACTTCGCCATCGCCATACCAGAGATATTCACGTGAGTGCCTGTAGTCTCTTGGTTAGGGAAGTTGATGTAAACTGCATCAGCCCAAGCTTTTTGCTCTTTGTCGTTAACCATTTTACCTAGGTAGTAGCTGTTACCTAGAGAAACATCACATAGGCCTTCTTTGATCGCTTTAACTTGTGCACGATCGTTGCCTTGTGGTTTGCGAGCAAGGTTTGCTTTCACACCTTCCAACCACTCTTTGGTTTCTGCTTCGCCATTGTGAGCAATCATTGCTGAAACTAGAGAAACGTTGTACGGGTGCTTACCGCTACGAGTACAAATTTTACCTTTGAACTCTGGCTTAGCTAAGTCTGCGTAGTTGAAATCTGCGCCTAGTTTACCCACGCGATCACGTGATGAATAAACGCTACGAGAACGTAGAGTTAGAGCAAACCACTCATTCTCTTTATCTTGGTATTGAGCAGGTACGTTTTCTTCAATGATTTTGCTATCGACTTTCTGAACTAAACCTTTGTTTGTCAGTTCAGCTAGACGGCTGATGTCTGTCGTAAGAATAACGTCAGCAGGGCTGTACTCACCTTCTTGAGCTAGCTTTTCTGCTAAGCCTTTTTTAGCAAATTTTACGTTTACTTTGATACCAGTTTCTTTAGTGAACTCATTGAACATAGGTTCAACTAGAAAAGGTTGACGGTAAGAGTAGACGTTCACTTCTTCAGCAGCCATTGCTGTTGGAGCTAGAGTAGCGCAAGTTAGTGCTGAAAGAGTTAGCAGTTTTTTCATTGTTTAATCCTTTACCATGCTAATGATAACGTTTATCAGTTGCGTTATTATATGTATGTTCAATAAGAAGACAATGACGAATATTAAAAAACCTGCTCATCGGAGCAGGTTTTATTGTGTTAAGTGTGTAACCATTTATTACAAGCTAATGATTATTTCACCGTAACAAACTCTGGGTAAGCACCAACACCACAATCATGCATGTCCATACCTTCCATTTCTTCATCTTCTGTAACGCGAATCCCGACGGTTGCTTTCAAGATTGCCCACACAACTAGGCTGGCACCAAATACCCAAGCAAAGATAACTACGGCACCTAAAAGCTGAGCACCAAACGTTGCATCACCGTTGCTCAGTGGCACTACCATTAGGCCGAAGAAACCACACACACCATGAACTGAGATAGCACCTACTGGATCGTCAATTTTAAGTTTATCTAGAGCAATGATACTGAATACTACTAGTGCACCCGACACCGCACCAATCGCAACCGCGTACAGTGGTGATGGCGATAGAGGGTCTGCAGTGATGGCAACCAAGCCAGCTAGCGCGCCATTGAGAATCATCGTTAAATCGGCTTTACCCCAAGTAGTTTTACAAACGAATAGCGCCGCAATTGCACCGGCAGCCGCTGCTGCGTTAGTGTTTAGAAAGATCTGACCTACCGCTGTAGCATTCTCAAAATCTGAAACCATCAACTGAGAACCACCGTTAAATCCAAACCAGCCAAACCAAAGGATAAAAGTACCCAACGTTGCCAAAGGCATGTTAGAACCTGGAATCGGATAAATTTCACCATTTTTACCGTACTTACCCTTACGCGCGCCAAGCAGTAACACACCAGCTAGAGCAGCAGAAGCACCTGCCATATGTACGATACCAGAACCCGCAAAGTCACTAAATCCAGCTTCTGCTAGGAAGCCTCCACCCCATGTCCAGTAACCTTCCATTGGATAGATAAACGCAGTTAAAATCGCAGAGAAAATCAAGAAAGACCAAAGCTTCATGCGCTCAGCTACCGCACCAGAAACGACGGACATGGCAGTTGCAACGAAGACAACTTGGAAGAAGAAGTCAGACTCTAAAGAGTGGTCGGCCCCTTCACCTTGAGTACCAATTAACGTGCCAAATGAAGGTAACCAGCCTCCTTCTCCATTATCGACATACATGATGTTATAACCGACAATCAGAAACATCGTACATGCGATGGCGTACAAACAGATGTTCTTCGTAAGAATTTCTGTTGTGTTTTTAGAGCGCACAAGGCCAGCCTCTAGCATCGCAAAGCCTGCTGCCATCCACATTACCAACGCACCGGAAATGAGGAAGAAAAAGGTGTCAAGTGCGTAACGTAAGTCGGTTACTGTTGTTGCTAATTCCATAATAAGTATCTCCAATCCTTTGAATTCTTAAAGTGCTTCTGCGTCCATTTCGCCAGTTCGGATACGCACCGCTTGGTTCAGATCGTAAACAAAAATTTTACCGTCGCCGATTTTTCCGGTTTGCGCAGCTTTTGTAATTGCTTCAACAACGCGATCTACATTGTCTGCGTGAGTCGCGATTTCAATTTTCACCTTTGGTAGAAAATCGACTTGATACTCTGCACCGCGATACAATTCCGTGTGACCTTTTTGACGACCGAACCCTTTAACTTCTGATACTGTCATCCCTTCGATACCGACATCAGCCAATGCTTCTCGTACATCGTCTAATTTAAACGGCTTAATAATGGCATTGATTATTTTCATTGAGTTATCTCCGAAGCTTTCATCCTGAAACACTTCTTATAATCCAATCTACGTGCCAAGTTTTTAAGTTATTGAATAATAAAAACTAACCTCAATTTACATATCTATAAACAAAAAGAGCGCACCATATCGGTGCGCCCTTTTCACAAATTTAAAGCAACGGCAGAGAAGTTACCCAAAACTGTGCATTAAATGTTCAAAAAGTCTTTCCACTGTTCGATTAGTGCCATGAAATCCTCTATCCCACAACTTGCTGTACTTTCTGCATTGTAGAAGTCGAACTCACTTTCCATCTCGACACCATATTCATGGGCTAATGCGTTTTCTTGTACAAGAACTTCGTCGCCCTGAATCATCAAGCTAATTTCCGTGCCTGTTAGGTTATGCTCCTGAGAAGGCGCTAAAAATGACCGCTCAATTAGCTTTTCAACTTGTGCAATCTTCATCGGATCTTTGCCAATTTCTTCTTGCAACCAGCGCCCTACAATCTCATGTCCCATGCTACATTTTACGTAGTACTCGCCCATCAACGTGTTACGAATGAATTCAAATTCCACCGAGATTGCCTATTTCGTATCAATTTGGTGCGAGTATAGCGAATTGCTCCCATAAAAAAAGCACCTCATGTGAGGTGCTTTTGAATTGTACATTTCTGATTATGCCGGTTCTTGGAAGATCACTTCGTCCGCTTTCTTGGTGTATTGATCCATTTTATGGAAGTTCAAGTAGCGGTACGTATCCGTTGCCGTAGCGTCGATTTGCTTCGCGTATTCTAGGTATTCTTCTTTGGTTGGAATCTTACCTAGGATTGCACCTACTGCAGCTAGCTCAGCTGACGATAGGTAAACATTCGCCCCAGTACCCAGACGGTTCGGGAAGTTACGCGTTGAAGTCGACATTACTGTTGATTTATCTGCAACACGCGCTTGGTTACCCATACAAAGTGAACACCCTGGCGTTTCAATACGAACCCCTGCACGTCCGAAGATACCGTAGTAGCCTTCTTCAATCAGTTGGTCTTTATCCATCTTTGTTGGTGGCGCTACCCAAAGGCGCGTTGCTAACTGGCCATTGAACTTATCAAGCAATTTACCTGCTGCGCGGAAGTGACCGATGTTCGTCATACAAGAACCGATGAACACTTCATCAATCGCTGTGCCTTGTACTTCAGACAACAAACGAGCGTCATCTGGGTCATTCGGTGCACATAGTACTGGCTCATTGATTTCAGCCATATCGATTTCAATCACATGTGCGTATTCAGCGTCTTTATCTGCTTGCATCAACTCAGGGTTTGCTAGCCATTCTTGCATTGCAGTAATGCGGCGCTCGATAGTACGGCGATCACCGTAGCCTTCAGAGATCATCCACTTCAGCATCACGATGTTAGAGTTTAAGTACTCTTCGATCGACTCTTGAGACAATTTCACAGTACAACCTGCCGCCGAACGCTCTGCAGATGCATCAGAAAGCTCAAATGCTTGCTCAACCGTTAGCGTTTCTAAGCCTTCAATCTCAAGGATACGGCCAGAAAATTCGTTGATCTTGCCCGCTTTCTCTACCGTTAGTAGACCTTGCTGAATCGCGTAGTAAGGGATGGCATGAACAAGATCACGCAGTGTAATACCCGGTTGCATTTCACCTTTAAAACGAACCAAGATTGACTCTGGCATGTCTAGCGGCATAACGCCTGTCGCAGCTGCAAAGGCAACCAAGCCCGAGCCTGCTGGGAATGAAATACCCAGAGGGAAACGAGTATGTGAGTCACCACCCGTACCGACAGTATCCGGTAGTAGCATACGGTTCAGCCATGAGTGGATAATACCGTCACCAGGACGAAGAGATACACCACCGCGGTTCATAATAAAGTCCGGAAGTGTATGGTGAGTGTTAACGTCTACTGGTTTTGGATAAGCCGATGTGTGACAGAAAGACTGCATGACAAGATCAGCAGAGAAGCCGAGACACGCCAAGTCTTTAAGTTCATCACGAGTCATAGGGCCTGTAGTATCTTGCGAACCTACTGTCGTCATTTTCGGCTCACAGTAGGTTCCAGGACGGATGCCTTCTACGCCACATGCTTTACCAACCATTTTCTGTGCAAGCGTGTAGCCTTTACCAGAATCTGCGATTTCACCAGGTTTGCGGAATACGTCCGAAGGCTCAAGACCTAGAGACTGGCGCGCTTTGTCTGTCAAACCACGACCGATGATCAATGGGATACGACCACCAGCACGAACTTCATCAATCAGTACTTCTGTTTTTAGCGAGAACTCAGCTAGAACCTCACCAGTTTCGTGGTTGCAAACTTTACCTTCATATGGGTAAACATCGATAACATCGCCCATGTTGAGCTTAGTTACGTCAACTTCGATTGGTAGTGCGCCAGCATCTTCCATTGTGTTAAAGAAGATAGGGGCAATTTTGCCACCAAGCACATACCCACCAGCTCGTTTGTTTGGAACGTAAGGGATATCATCACCCATAAACCAAAGCACTGAGTTGGTTGCAGATTTACGTGAAGAGCCAGTACCAACAACATCACCAACGTAAACCAATTGATGACCTTTGTCTTTTAACTCTTCAATTTGCTTGATCGGGCCAATAGTACCCGGTTGATCAGGGTTTATTCCTTCACGCTCGTTTTTAAGCATCGCCAGTGCGTGTACTGGGATATCAGGACGAGACCAAGCGTCAGGTGCAGGTGAAAGGTCATCCGTGTTCGTTTCACCTGTTACTTTAAATACGGTTAGAGTGACTTTTTCTTCAAGCTTAGGCTTAGAAAGGAACCACTCAGCATCAGCCCATGATTGAAGTACTTTCTGTGCATGCGCATTGCCTGCTTTTGCTTTCTCTTCTACGTCATAGAAAGCATCAAACATTAGCAGCGTATGAGACAGCGCTTTTACTGCGATCTCTGCCAGTGCTTCATCATCCAATAGCTCAACTAGCGGTTCGATGTTGTAACCACCTTGCATAGTGCCTAGCAGTTCAGCCGCTTTTTCACGACTCACTAATGGTGATTTAACTTCACCTTTTGCTACTGCTGTTAGGAAACCCGCTTTTACATAAGCAGCTTCATCAACACCTGGAGGGATACGGTTTTCAAGTAGGTCAAGAATGACTTCTTCTTCACCTTGTGGGGGATTTTTCAGAAGTTCTACAAGTCCAGCAACTTGTTCTGCGTCTAGCGGTTTAGGAACAACTCCTTCAGCAGCACGCTCTTCGACGTGTTTACGGTAGGCTTCAAGCACGACTTTTTCCTCTCATTGCGGTTCCTCCTCTATTATTACTATTGTTAAAGTAAAGGAGTGAACATCCTTGGAAACTTGGCTCTCCATTGCCCTTGTTTTCATTCAATTATGATTGAGAAACAGCACCGTAGAGGCCAAACTGTGGGCAAAATAATAGCAAATTTAACCTTAAATTAAAATCTTATCATTTTGACCAACATAGCAACTTACGACTAAAGTTCTGCTAATTTTGACCAAATATGCCAAGTTTTTGCTTTCTCATACCCGATTAATTAAACGATGTTCCTACGATCAAATACACAGCATCCAAATCTTGCTCGGTACGACCGTATGCCAACATTATTGGTCCTATTGGTGAGTCAACACCAAAGAAGATGGAGCCAGCATTGTAAAGCGGCGCTTCGTTTAGTTTCAGATCATTATCAGACCAAACACCGCCATATTCGACCGATGCGCCCAGGTAGACTGGAGCTTCAAACAATCCGAAATCATTATCAAACCACTTATATCGGTACACCAAACTGCTGAAAAATAAGTTCTGTCCGATCAGGCTATTTCTTGGGATTCCAGATAGGCTTAAAAAGCCGCCCAACTCTCTGGGATCAAGCGGTAAAGATGAGTTTTTACTCTCTACAAAACTATATTCAGCATGTCCGACTAAAGTATGACGCTGATGACTCACTGCACCTTTAAATCGTGCAGAGATTTCATAAACGGTATCTTCAATAATTTTGTCAGTTTCTAAAAGGCTAACGCCTTGAGGACTTTGATCATGAGACACTAAATATTCGAGATCGACTAAAAGCCCACGAGTCGGAAATGCGAAATCATCAAGTGTATCTAGGCGATAATTGGCAAACAGGCCACGACGTTCAAAATCCAATTTACCAGCAGAAGCCAAAGTAGAAAGCTCAATATCTCCGGTTGAGTAGCGAGCGCCAAATCGAAGTTCTTGCCACAATGTGGGTTGGATACCTATCGCTAACTCTGTTGTAAAATCATCGTAAGTGACCGGAAAAAAGTCATTTACTGACTCTAAATCTGGTGCTTGAGGCTCTGTTAAAGGTAAGTTTCGGCTCTCACTACCATAGGAAATTCGCCCCGATACAAAAAGTTCTTGGCTAGATAAAACAGGGGAATACAACTCAGCTTCAATCAGCTTATCCGTGCCCATTTCTACGTTGAACGCCAACTCCGCGCCATGAGAGTTTAAATTGGTAAAGTTGGTCGATATTCCTATGCCGTACTGGCTATCTGTATCGAAGTCATCTTCAAGAAAAAATCGGAAGTTGAGATAATTAGGCCCCCACGACTTCTCGTTAACATCAAAAACCAACAATGTCTCACCATCAACCTCTTCAAAGTGATAAGTGATGAGCTCGAACCGATCTAACGCGTAGAGGTTTTCAACGGCTTTCTCAATTTCGGCCGTTGAAATACGACGTCCGGTTTCTAGTTCAATACGATTCGTCAACAACACATCGCTGTAGTGCGTATTATTAACAATCACTATGTCATCAACCACACGCTGATCGCCATAAATCAAAGTTTTACGAACTTCTTGTTTGCGATCGATGTATTTTTGATAGTCCGCATTGGACAAGCGCAACCCTTTCAGCTTGTCTTTTAACTGCTTGGTAATATCGTACCCAGCTTGAAAAGCCCAAGGCATTTTGTCGAACTCGACAGTTTCCATGGTGCCCACATTGGGACGAATATAGATATCTTGAGGTTCAAGCTCGTCCACTTGCTGTTGTGTACTACGACGAACGAGATAGTTAGAGAGTTGGTCCGCGACAGTAAACAGCCCCGTAAATTCATCTTCGGTTTTGTAATCGGTGCTAATATCGACGGCAATAACGACATCAGCCCCCATGGCGCGAGCCACATCGACAGGCATGTTATTGACGACACCGCCATCAACAAGCATATGGCCATTGAGCTTATAAGGAGGAAGCGCTCCTGGTACAGACATGCTAGCCATCATGGCGTCCACAAGGTAACCATTGCCCAGTACGACTTCTTCTAGGGCAAGAATATCAGTCGCAACAGAACGATAAGGAATGGCAAGATCATCAAAAGAATCGAATCGCCCTAAGTTCCCTGTAGTCTCACGCAATACTCGCAACATGTTCTGGCCTTGCACCACACCCGTTGGTGCTCGTACCTCACCGAACCTTAAGCCGAGATCGGTATTAATTTGATAGCGGTCTTCATACTCTTTGTCACGAACTCGACGTTGGCTACGGTCAACACGATCTCGATAACCGCTGCCCCAATCGACGGTGTAGATAAAACTCTCGATTTCATCAGCACTCATACCCGTGGCATAAAGCCCACCCACATAGGCGCCCATACTGGTACCGGTCACAATATCCACAGGGATCTGCATTTCTTCCAATGCTTTTAAAACTCCAATGTGTGCCGCCCCTTTCGCTCCGCCACCAGCGAGCACAACCGCCACCTTTGGTCGAGGTTCCAAGTCATCCGTTTTTGTTAGAGAGTTTGCGAGGGAAACAGAAGGAGTGATCATCAAAAAGGTACTACCCCAAAGCGCAAAGTTGCGAACCGATGGGCTTGATAACAGCTTTTTGAACATTCACTTCTTCCTTTATTGAATATCTGATCAAGTAGGGCGTGCTAGCAGTACTGTACTAACACGCCCTAATATGTACTAAGAATTAATCAGATAAACAAGCTAATGTTGTTGATTTGGCGATGCTACCAATCAAATATGCTATTTAACCAGTTTGATTTCTTCTCACACTGTTGCTTTATCTGACCGGTTTTATCCCAAATCGGCAGTTTGTAATCACTACGGCAGTTCATTTCTAAACCTCCATCAGATGTAGGCTTGAACCCTAATGTGGTGATTTCTCTTGGCCATGGGAGCTCTAAACGCTCAGGAATACGCTGCTTCAAGTACTCTGCGTACACTCGTAATGCACCACTCGACCCCGTTAGATTCACGGGTTTATTATCGTCGCGGCCTAGCCAAATTGTCGTCACCTCACGACCATCAACACCGACAAACCAACTATCGCGGTTGTCATTACTGGTACCCGTTTTTCCTGCCAATGCAGCCCAACCAAACTGGCTTTGTAAGAAGCGGCCAGTGCCTTGAGCAACCCCTTGTTTCATCGCGTAGGTCGTTAGCCATGCTGCTTGTTCATCCACGGCTCTTGATGAACGAGGCAAGGATTGATACAGCACATTACCTTCCATATCCATGACTGAGCGCAGAGCGGTCAGTTTTGCACGCTTACCTGAATTCGTCAGAGTCTGATACATCTGTGCGACTTCGAATGGCGTCAAAGAAAACGAACCCAAAAACATCGAAGGCACTGGGCGAATTTCGTCTTTGTTCACGCCCAAACGCTCTAAAGTATTGGAGACTTCAGGAATGCCAAGTGCCATACCTAAGCGCACGGTTGGTACGTTAAGTGATTTCGCTAAAGCAATGTAAAGTGGCACATCACCACGATATTTTCTATCGTAGTTGCGCGGCGTCCACACGTTACCTTTACTGCTCTTCAGACTTAACGGCGTGTCGTGTAGCGTCGTGCCTAGGTTGTATTTATCCGGTTGTTCTAGAGCCGTTAAGTAAATCGCTGGTTTCACTAAAGAACCAATTGGACGACTGGCATTGAGCGCGCGGTTAAAGCCTTCATAACCGACACGTTTACCACCAACCATCGCACGGATTTCACCACTATGGCGATCAACGGCCACAGCAGCGGCTTCTAACTCTTTACCACCCCGTTTAGCTAGTTCTGGGATCTTTTTCGCGATAGCTTGTTCCATTTTGCTTTGCGATACTGGGTCCAGAGACGTAAATACGCGCAGTCCGGTCTCTGCTTTAAATCGCTCCCCAACTTTTTCTTTTAATTCAATGCTCAATTGTTGGAAATAAGCTGGCTGACGGCTCGCAATACGTGGCTTGCTTTGCGTATCGAGTGGACGACTTACAGCTTGTTCATACTGCTCTGAAGTCAACATGTTTTGCTGCATTAACAGGCGCAGAACGAGATCACGACGCTCTTTCGTTCTCTCAGGGTAACGAATTGGGTTGTAGTAAGACGGTCCTTTTACCATCCCAACTAACATCGCCAGTTGATCGATTCGCAACTCCTGAATTGGCTGCCCAAAATAGTAACGCGACGCCAAGCCAAACCCGTGGATCGCTTCACCTCCACTTTGACCTAGGTACACTTCGTTTAGGTAGGCTTCTAAAATACGATCTTTGCTGTAACGGTAATCCAAAATTAGCGCGATATACGCTTCTCGAACTTTACGCCACAGTGTTTTATCACGAGTCAAAAACAGGTTTTTTGCCAATTGCTGAGTCAGCGTACTACCACCTTGAACAGTACGACCCGCCTTAATGTTCGCAACCAATGCACGTGCAATCGCGAGCGGTGACACCCCGTCATGTTGATAAAAATCCCGGTCTTCGGTCGCAAGCAGTGCATCCACCAAAATTTCAGGGAACTGATCACGACGTAAGAAAAGGCGCTGTTCATCACGGTCTTTCTCCAGCATGCCCAACATCTTCGGTTCTAGGCGCAAGTAACCAAGGTCTCCTCGAGATTCTAAAGACTGAATACGTTGCAAACCGGAATCAGAGAAATGCAGCATAATGTGACGATCTGGCTCAGGACCATCGGCAAACTCGAATGGACGACGAATCAATTCAATCCGAGTGGAAGAAGAGGAATATTCGCCTGGGTAACGAGGTTGACTCACTTTACGGTAATTCAACACATCTAGCTCGTTGCGCAGTTCTTGGATGGTGATATTCTCACCAGGGCTTAGATTCAAGATACGGGCATAAACCACCGTTGGCAGCTCAAACAGCTGGCCTTCAAAGCGTTCTTTCACCACACTATCTAAGTAAATCCCAACAAACAGCAAAACAGCGGCAAGTGCAACGCCAGCTTTCCAGCTAAACGACCACAGAACTTTCAACCACGAACGTTTCTCGTTAGTCGGCTTTTTACTCGGCGTACGTCGAGTCTGTTTTGCGGCTCCTTTATTGGTTGTACTTTTCTTCGCTGGCGCTTTTTTCGCGCTAGGCTTCTTGCTGTCAGTCATTATTCAATTGTCTTTTTGTTTTCGTTGTTGCTACATGATTGGCAGGATCATCTGGCCAAACGTGTTTTGGGTAGCGCCCTTTCATCTCTTTTTGAACGTCTTTGTAGCTTCCGTTCCAGAAAGCCGCCAAGTCCGACGTTACTTGCAATGGACGTTGTGCCGGTGAAAGCAGTTCAAGCACCAAACGCTTGCGGCCAAGAGCCACCGTTGGGGAACCACTCTCCCCAAATACTTCTTGCATACGCACCGATAATATCGGCTCATGGCCATATTGGTAACGGATACGCTTCTTTGAACCTGTGGGCAGTTGGTAATGCTCAGGTAACCATTCATCCAGTTGTTGATTGAGTGGCCAACCTAATCGAGCATTAAGCGCTTCGACCAAGTTTATCTTGCTCAGGTCTTTAACCGAACTGACAGACGTCATGTATGGTTCTAACCACTCCTCTAATGAATCCAGCAAACTGACTTCATCAAACATTGGCCATGACTGCTCAGGTAACCATTCCACCGCACAACGAATCCGAGCTAACAAGCTCTCCGCTGCCGGTGTCCAGTTTAGACTCTGTAAGCCCTGGCGGCGGACATACGTGAGTAAAGCTTGTGTCATTTTTTCTTTGCCCGGGCTTGGCAACGGCTCGCGTTCAACGACCAGCAGACCGAGTTTTGTTTGTCGCTCAGCTATTAGGCGGCCTCTTTTTTCATCCCAGTCCACTACTTCTTCAGACGAAAATAGCGTATCAAAGGTCGTTCGCAATATATTGACATCCAATTCACATGCCGAATGAATTTGACTTGAATTAGAATGAGAACGCATTAAGTCAACGGCAACCAAATACTCACAGCCACCTAGCATGTCTTCCTGACGACATTCTGCACCATGACCATTAGCCAAAGTAAATCGCCCAAATTGATTTGTGCGCTGCTGTGCAATGCGATCTGGAAATGCCAAACTTAACACCAGCGGTAATGCATCTTCATCCACGCCTTTCAGGTCAAATACCGTATCCAATTTGTACGCCAGAGATTGAGCACGCTTGAACAACATCGACTTTTTTGGATGAGTACCAACAAGCCAACGATGCAAGCTATAAGCGATATTGGTAACATTTCTCTCTGGCTCTTCAATCAGTGCGACCGCCGCCAAAGCAGCATTTAACATCTTATCACTGTAAGATTGCGCTTTAATTAGCATCGCAGCCGCACGAGGCTCAACGCCTAGTTCATGCGCCTGTTTTCCTTCGGACGTTAATTGCCCTTTTTCCGTCAGTAGTCCCAATGACACCAATAGCTGCTTCGCTTGTTCCAATGACGCATTAGCGGGAACATCAAGCCACTTTAGATCGTGGATATCACTCGCTCCCCAAAAGGCAAGCTCCATAACTAAACTAGCTAAATCGGAATGCAAAATTTCGGGTTGGGGAACCAGCGGTTGCTGCTTGAACTGGTTTTCAGAATAAAGACGAACACAAATGCCCTCTTCTATTCGTCCCGCTCGTCCTGCACGCTGAATCGCTGAAGACTGTGCAATGCGTGTTTGCTCTAAGCGTGTTAAACCGTTTTTCAAATCAAAGCGGGCAACACGCTCTAACCCAGAATCAACGACGAGGCGAATGCCTTCAATCGTTAGTGAAGTTTCTGCAATGTTGGTCGCTAGAACGACTTTACGCTTACCTTGTTCTGCTGGCGTAATCGCTTTTTGTTGTTCTGCAAAACTCAGTTGACCATAAAGTGGGCATACGTCGATATCATCCGCTAAATGAGACAACCGCTCTTCAACTTGTTTTATGGCACCAACACCCGGTAGGAAAGCTAACAAAGATCCAGACTCTTTGTTCATAAGACTTTCTATTGTTTTTGCCATACTCGTAGGTAAATGCTCGTTCACACCTAACGGCTGGTAGCGCATTGCCACATCAAAGCTCCGCCCTTCAGATTCAATGTAACTGGCTTCCGGCAACAACGATTGTAATGCTTGTTGGTCAAGCGTTGCCGACATTACCACCAGCTTGAGATCGTCTCGCAATGCCTCTTGAACTTCTAAACTGAATGCCAAAGCGGTATCAGCATGAATGCTGCGTTCATGAAACTCATCAAAGATCAGTAGATCAACCCCATCCAGTTCAGGGTCAGTTTGAATCATCCGAGTCATGATCCCTTCGGTTACGATCTCCAGCTGCGTTGCTGAGCTTACCTTTGCCTCACCACGGACTCGATAACCCACGCGTTGACCAACTTGTTCTCCCAATTGCTCAGCAAGATAACGGGCAATGTTACGCGCCGCGAGTCGTCTTGGCTCAAGCATGATGATTTTTCCAGCAACCGAATGATTTAAGAGTAACTGCAAAGGGAAGTAAGTCGACTTACCGGCACCAGGCGCCGCTTTTACGATCACTTGATGTTGATTTTTGACCGCCGTCAGCAACTCAGGCATCACGGCTTCAATCGGCAATTGTGACAAAGGAAATACCTTATGGTGTAATGATGGCAACATTGTACATAAAAAATTTTTTGTCTAAATAAGCAAATGCATTTCACACCCGCTTTAGAGTCCGCCACTCTACTCAAACGCTATAAACGCTTTCTTGCCGATATCGAGCTCGATACTGGTGAAATCCGTACAATCCACTGCGCAAATACAGGTGCAATGACGGGTTGTGCAACACCCGGAAACAAAGTTTGGTTTTCTACTTCCGACAACCCGAAACGAAAATACCCCAATAGTTGGGAGTTGAGTGAGACCGAACAAGGCCACCGTATTTGCATCAACACCGCGCGTGCCAATCAATTAGCCGTAGAGGCTATTGAAAATAATGTCATTTCAGAGCTTTATGGTTATGACACACTTCAAACTGAGGTGAAATACGGTAATGAAAATAGCCGAATTGATATCTTGCTCAGCGCAGACGACAAGCCAAAGTGCTATATAGAAGTGAAAAGCGTCACTCTTCTTGATGAGACCGACTCTACTGGACAAGGATACTTCCCAGATGCGGTCACGACTCGGGGACAAAAACACCTGAGAGAGCTCACAGAAATGGCACAAAATGGAAGTAGGGCCATACTTTTATTCACTGTTTTACATTCAGGTATTGAAAAAGTATCCGCGGCGCACCATATAGACGCGAAATATTCACTATTACTCAAACAAGCACAAGACGCTGGAGTGGAAGTTCTCTGCTACAAAGCTGAACTGAGCGATACTGGAATGAAGCTGATTTCCGCTATTGATTTTATCAATTAAGAGAAAAAATGATGTCGTCTTCACATTGACGATAACTTTGCGATTCAGTATTTGCTTGCACCGCCTCTTTTTGCTATAGATACCCGCCTTAAATTGACTGCGTAGCAGTTGACTAGGTGTAAGTAGGAGATGCTGTATGCCAGAATCAAAGAAGAAAACGATAGGCATCCTAGCCATTGCCGGCGTGGAGCCATATCAGGAAAAACCTGGTGAAGAGTACATGTCACCAGAGCAGGTTGAACACTTTACGAAAATCTTAACAGCTTGGCGCGACCAGCTAAGAGCTGAAGTGGATCGTACTGTTCACCACATGCAGGACGAAGCAGCAAACTTCCCAGATCCAGTTGACCGCGCCTCTCAAGAGGAGGAGTTCAGCCTAGAACTGCGTAACCGTGACCGCGAACGCCGTTTGATCAAGAAGATTGAAAAGACTTTGGATAAAATCAAAGAAGACGATTTTGGCTTCTGTGAGTCTTGTGGCGTAGAGATTGGCGTTCGCCGTCTTGAAGCACGTCCAACCGCTGACCTTTGTATTGACTGTAAAACACTTGCAGAAATCAAAGAGAAGCAAATGCAAGGTTAATCACCCAGCATTATGATTGTTGAAGGGAGCTCAGGCTCCCTTTTTGTTTTGGCTATCTTCGCACCCTATTTGTTTACTAAATTCGAGATACACGCATGACACGCTATGTAGGTCGATTCGCCCCATCTCCTTCTGGTCCACTGCATTTTGGTTCACTGATTGCCGCTCTTGGCAGTTATTTTCAAGCGAAAGCACAAAACGGAGCTTGGTTAGTACGTATTGAGGACTTAGACCCACCAAGAGAAATGCCAGGTGCAGCGCAACTTATCCTAGAGGCACTCAAGGCCTATCAGCTGCATTGGGATGGAGAAGTGGTATACCAGAGCGAACGTCACGACCTTTACCAAGCTCAAATAAACAAATGGCTCGAAAATGGAGAAGCCTATTATTGCCAATGTACTCGTAAGCAAATTAAAGAGCATGGCGGTTTTTATCCTGGCACTTGCCGCGATAAAAACTTGAAAGAAGGCGCGATTCGCCTAAAAATGACCAAGTCTGTCGCTCATTTCCTCGACCAAAAGCGGGGAACCATTACTATTCCAGAGCAACTCGTTAATGAAGATTTCATTATTAAACGTCGAGATGGATTATTTGCTTATAATCTTGCGGTAGTATTGGACGACATCGACCAAGGCGTCACAGAAGTCGTGCGAGGTGCAGACTTAATCGAGCCGACAGGGCGTCAAATTAGCCTGTACCAAATACTTGGTCAGCCTGAAGTTAGCTACTTGCATTTACCATTGGCGATGGACAACAACGGCAATAAATTGTCGAAACAAAATCACGCGACGGCTATTGATATAGATACACCAAAACCTACTCTATTGCGCGCCATGACATTTTTAGGTTTCGAGATACCTGAAACCGTAAGGGCGGCCAACATAGAAGATATTCTTCGTTGGGGCTGCGAAAACTGGCGGTTGGAACAGCTTCCAGCAGAGATCGAGATCACACCGTGATTCTCAAATGGCATTGTGTAGGCTATCATTAGCCGCAAATTAGGCCCTAGAGGCGTATAAAACTAACCAAAGCAAGATTGGATTAAACCCAGTTATTGCCAGATGCACATGAATACAAACGACTATACACCAAGCGAACCTGCCACAATTCCAGAGCTCGCTCTCAATGTAATAACTCGTGAAGAGCACAACATTTCGCGTAAGCAGATCAGTGATAATGCGCTGAAGGTACTGTACCGCCTAAATGGTGCTGGTTTCGATGCTTTTCTTGTGGGTGGCGGGGTTCGAGACTTACTGCTTGGACAAAAACCAAAAGATTTTGACATTGCGACCAACGCAACGCCGGAACAGATCAAACAGCTATTTCGTAACTGCCGTTTGATTGGTCGCCGCTTCCGCTTGGCTCATATTATGTTTGGCCGAGACATCATTGAGGTTGCGACATTCCGTGGTCACCACCAAGAGCAAAAGAATAAGAGCATTTCTCAGCAATCAAAAGAGGGTATGCTGCTGCGTGACAACGTCTACGGCACCATCGATGAAGATGCTGAGCGCCGTGATTTCACGATTAACTCGATGTACTACAACATCGCAGATTACTCGATTCACGACTACGCACGTGGTATTGAAGATTTAGAAGATCGCCTAATTCGACTTATTGGTGATCCAGAAACACGCTACCGTGAAGACCCTGTGCGCATGCTGCGTGCGGTTCGTTTCGCGGTAAAACTAGACTTTGATATTGAAGAAGACACCGCAGCGCCAATCGAACACATGGCACCGTTGCTCGGTGACATTCCGTCAGCGCGTCTTTTTGAAGAGTCACTCAAATTATTGCAATCCGGTCATGGCTTAGAAACCTACCACCTACTGCGTGAGTACAACCTATTCCAGCAACTATTCCCGACGATTGCAGCGCACTTTACAGAAGATTACTCCTCTCACACTGAGCAGATGTTGGATCTTGTCCTAGATTCTACCGACATGCGCATCGAAGATGGGAAACGCATCAATCCAGCATTTATGTTTGCTGCAATGCTGTGGTACCCACTGTGTGCGAAAGCCGATGAACTGATGGAAGAGCGCAACTTAGGCCATTACGACGCCATTATGGAAGCGAGCAACATCATTCTTGACGAGCAAGTTCGCACAATTGCCATTCCAAGACGCCACACCGCAACCATTCGCGAGATTTGGCAGTTACAGCTTCGTCTTCCACGACGTAACGGTAAACGCGCATTCCGTCTTATGGAGCTCAATAAATTTAGAGCTGGCTTTGATTTTCTTGAAATGCGCGGTGAAATTGAAGGTGGTGACACTCAGAAGCTTGCCAAGTGGTGGGAAACTTTTCAAAATGCAGGCCGAGAAATGCGTCAAGCAATGGCTGCCGACTTAGACGGTCAATCACCGAAAACAGGCCAGCGCCGCCGTAAAACTTATCGCAAGAAAAAGAGTAAGCCCAAATCATGATTACAGCGTACATTGCGGTAGGCAGTAACTTGGCTGATCCTGTCAGCCAAGCGAAGCAAGCGATTGAAGCATTAAAAACGCTGCCTAAATCAGAGTTTGTTCAAGCTTCTTCGCTATACAGCAGCACGCCAATGGGGCCACAAAACCAACCGGATTACATCAATGCGGTTGTGTCTATTAACACCAGTTTGACGCCTATTGAATTGCTCAATTGCACACAAGCTATAGAGCAAGAACAAGGGCGTGTCCGTAAAGACGAACGCTGGGGACCAAGAACCTTGGACCTCGACATTGTGCTTTATGGCAATGAGGTGATTAATTCCGAGAGGCTGATCGTTCCTCATTATGGAATGAAAGAGCGTGAATTCGTACTCTACCCTCTTGCGGAAATTGCACCAAGTTTACAACTCCCTGATGGGACCGAGGTCTCTAAACTACTGGAACAAGTAGATAGAAACGGCCTCAGTATCTGGCAGTCATAGCCAACTCCTAGTAAGGATAAAACCATGAAAAAAATGACCATCAACGACCTAATCAAGTGGAAGCAAGAAGGTCGTAAATTTGCTACTTCAACCGCTTATGATGCGAGCTTTGCCCAACTGTTTGAAAGCCAAGAAATGCCAGTACTTCTTGTCGGTGATTCTCTAGGTATGGTTTTGCAAGGTCACAACGATACTCTACCAGTAACGGTCGATGATATCGCTTACCATACTCGTTGCGTACGCGCTGGTAGCCCAAATTGTTTGTTGATGGCAGACATGCCATTCATGAGCTACACCACCCCAGAGCAAGCTTGCGAAAATGCGGCTAAACTGATGCGTGCTGGTGCCAATATGGTAAAAATTGAAGGTGGTGACTGGCTTGTCGACACGGTGAAAATGCTCACTGAACGATCAGTTCCAGTTTGTGCTCATCTTGGTTTAACTCCTCAAGCTGTTAATATTTTTGGTGGTTACAAAATCCAAGGTCGCGATCAAGAAAAAGCAGACCGCATGGTAAAAGACGCATTAGCACTGCAAGAAGCAGGCGCTCAAATCGTCTTACTAGAATGCGTACCAGCTGAGCTTGCTGAACGTATTACGCAAGTGCTTGACGTTCCTGTTATCGGTATTGGTGCAGGTAACGTAACAGATGGTCAAATTCTCGTAATGCATGATATGTTTGGTATTTCTGCCAACTACATGCCGAAATTCTCCAAAAACTTTCTTGCTGAAACAGGTGATATGCGCAAAGCCGTTACTAAATACATTGAAGATGTAGCCAACGGTGTATTCCCAGACGACGCTCATACCATTGCCTAGAGGATAAATGCATGCAAACTTTTGCGGAAATCTCAGCAGTTCGTGAACACCTTAAAACCTTTAAACGTGAAGGTCGTAAAGTGGCGTTTGTCCCTACCATGGGCAACCTTCACGAAGGCCACTTAACTTTAGTGCGTAAAGCACGCGAATACGCTGATATCGTTGTCGTAAGCATCTTTGTTAATCCGATGCAGTTTGATCGTGCAGACGATTTAAATAATTACCCACGCACGCTAGAGGAAGACTTAAGCAAGTTAACCTCTGAAGGGGTCGATGTGGTATTTACGCCAACACCAGAAGTTATCTACCCTGAAGGTCTGGATAAGCAAACCTTCGTCGATGTCCCTGGCCTATCAACAATTCTCGAAGGCGCGTCTCGACCAGGTCATTTCCGTGGCGTGACGACGATTGTGAATAAGCTGTTTAACATCGTACAACCGGATGTCGCGTGCTTCGGCGAGAAGGACTTCCAACAACTTGCTGTTATCCGCAAGATGGTTGATGACCTAGCAATGGACATTGAAATCATCGGTGTACCAACCGTACGTGAAATGGACGGTTTAGCAATGAGTTCACGCAATGGCTTGCTTACGCTGGACGAGCGTCAACGTGCGCCTGTACTTGCTCGTACAATGCGTTGGATCAGCAGTGCCATTCGCGGTGGCCGCGATGACTACGCATCGATCATCGAAGATGCAAGCGACCAACTTCGAGCTGCAGGTCTGCACCCTGATGAGATCTTCATTCGTGATGCTCGTACATTACAAGTGATCACACCAGAAACGACACAAGCTGTCATTCTGATGTCTGCGTTCCTAGGCAAGGCTCGTCTTATCGATAACCAAACGGTAGATATGGTTGTCGAAGCGAAGGAAGAAGCTGAATCTAACAATACAAACTCAGAGAGCGCAGAGTAAGCTCTGAGTCATAAAAGTAAAAAGGTCGACTCTTAGTCGACCTTTTTTATACTCTACGTATAGACGCAATCTAACCCTTCAGGGCGAGTTTTAAACCGCTTGTGCAGCCACATCCACGCTGGAATATCACGTTTTATCATTTTCTCAAGCTCTTGGTTCAAGATGCTTGCCGCTTTAACCGCATTACGTCTCTCGAAACGCTCGCTAATGTCTTTTCCAATGTACAGCGTGTAATGGTGATTTTTACTCACTGTAACGCCAGATATAACCGCGCACTTTGTTGCATCAATGAGAACACTAGACCCGACTGTACTCGCCGCTTGTTCAACAGCAAAAAACGGCGCAAAAACAGAATGGCTAACGCCATAATCATGGTCGGGCAAATACCAAAGTCGATGACCACTCTTCAGAACTTTGAGCATTGATTTCACGTCTTTTCGATCAATCATTTGATGTCCAAAACGAGTTCGACCTCGATGTTGAATAAACTCATAAGCAGGATTCGAATTTGGGCGATAAACGCCATAGCCTTGGGCAAACTGGCTAAAAATACGAGCGGTTATCTCCAAGTTTAAATGGTGACTGCACACCACCAACACACCACGTCCATTCTTTTCCTCAGCGAGTAAACGATCTTTTCCAACAATAGAGGTTATCCGACGTATCCGCCAATCTGGCCAAAACCAAGCGATACCGGTTTCGATGATCGCCATACCAGTATATTGAAAGTTTTTTCGTACTACGTCCTTACATTGCCAATCCGTAAAATCAGGGAAACACAGCTGGAGATTACGCAGAGCGATCTTGTATCGGCGCTTCATTACATGCATCGCAATACAGCCGATGCTTCTACCTAAGATTCGCAATACTACGTATGGCAGTACATTAACAAGAATCGCTAAAGATCCAAATGCCAACCATACAGACCAATATTTGGGCTTAAGTAACTGATAGGAGAAAGGCGGCGGCGGGACAATATTCATAGGATCACTCATTTATTACAAATGATTGAAACCTACCATGATAAAAACCGAAAAATTGTAAGGGTATGTATTGTTATGCACGCGAAAGAGCAGCGTGAATCGCCGCTCTTTGCTTTATGAGAATGGCTTAGCTTCTTAGCCCAATCCCTTTGGTTACTAGATAATGCGCAATGGCATACAGTGCAACAACAAATACTGCAAGTACACTAAATGAAGTGACAATGCCCACATCCGAGACACCTAAAAAGCCGTAGCGGAACGCATTCACCATGTAGACGATTGGGTTGATCTTAGAAACGCCTTGCCAAAATTCAGGCAGCAGACTAATCGAATAAAAGACTCCTCCCAAGTAAGTTAAAGGAGTCAATACAAACGTAGGGATGATCGAAATATCGTCAAACGTTTTTGCGTAAACCGCATTGATCAAGCCACCGAGAGCAAATACCACCGACGTCATGAAGACAGTCGCGACAATAATGCCCCAGTGCTCCACTTGCAAATCAACGAACAAAAGTGACACACAAGTAACAATTGCACCGACCAACAAACCTCGAGTCACGCCGCCCATCACGTAGCCAGCAATAATCACATAGTTTGGTACCGGTGCCACCAGCAGTTCTTCAATGTTCTTCTGTAGCTTTGCACTAAAGAATGACGACGCCACGTTCGAGTATGAGTTGGTGATCACCGACATCATGATCAAACCTGGAACAATGTACTCCATGTAACTAAAGCCGCTCATCTCACCAATTCGAGAGCCAATAAGATTGCCGAAAATGATGAAGTACAACGTCATCGTAATGGCTGGCGGCACTAAGGTTTGCACCCAAATACGTGTAAAGCGAGTGACTTCTTTGCTCAGCAAGCTGCGAAATGCCGTCCAATATAAACCGTACATTTAATTACTCCCCTCTCTTACAATGCTGACAAACAACTCTTCAAGTCGGTTGGCTTTGTTACGCATTGAGAGAACTTTAATGCCATGCTCTGTTAACTGACTGAATACCGAATTCAATCCTTGGCTTTTATCTAGTTCTATCTCTAAAGAGCCATCAACAATACTTTGTCGATTAACACCTTCAAGCTCAGGCACCTCGACTTCTGACTCAATATCCAAGATAAATGTCTCGACGCTTAGCTTACCTAGTAACGCCTTCATGGTGGTATTTTCAATCAGCTCACCACGATTAATAATGCCGATATTTCGACACAGCATCTCCGCTTCTTCTAGGTAGTGTGTCGTTAAAATAATCGTAATTCCTTGCTCTTGGTTGATCTCTTTCAGAAACCCCCACATTGAGCGGCGTAGTTCAATATCCACTCCAGCCGTTGGTTCATCTAAAATGAGTAATTGCGGCTCGTGCATCAAAGCTCTTGCGATCATTAAACGACGCTTCATCCCACCG
This sequence comes from Vibrio sp. D431a, assembly GCF_030248655.1. Classification (NCBI taxonomy): domain Bacteria; kingdom Pseudomonadati; phylum Pseudomonadota; class Gammaproteobacteria; order Vibrionales; family Vibrionaceae; genus Vibrio; species Vibrio sp. D431a. The sequence continues at coordinate 249,510 of NZ_JAHGAP010000027.1, forward strand.
GATAGGTTACGAGCACGCTCTTGGCGTTTTTCCCATAAATCCAATTTTTTCAGGTATTTTTCTGCTCTTTCTTTGGCTAATACTTTAGACACACCGTAATAGCCAGCTTGCTGCATCACAATTTGCTCAACGGTTTCAAACTGGTTGAAGTTGAACTCCTGTGGCACCAAGCCTAAATTCTGCTTGGCCAATTCGAGGTCGGTATCAATGTCATAACCGAAAACTTTCGTCGTTCCGGAGGTTTTATTCACTAAGGAGGAAATGATGCCAATCGTGGTCGATTTTCCTGCACCATTGGGACCCAGAAGCGCGTAGAAGTCACCCTTTTTCACTTGGAGACTTATACCTTTTAACGCCTCAAAGCCACCTGCATACGTCTTGCGCAATTGTTCAATTTCTAATGCGTACATAAGGTCTTGATTGCCGTTTGTTTGTGATTACTAATACCGACTCATATTTAGCAGCGGTTTACTACAAAATCGCCTTGGGTATCGTACTGGAGGTCCATCAGTTTATCGTTGAATAACGATGATTACAAATAAACCTTTCGATAATATTGGAAATATAACCCTTACCTCGTAAAGGTTATCTCTAAGTAAGACAAAATAGAGCATAAAAAAACGCAACAGGAAACTGTTGCGTTTTTAACTGTCAGAATGATTACGCCGTTATGCGCTGATACTGGTCTGCCTCAACATGTGCCACCGCCGCATTCAATGCTTCGTAACGGAATTGGTACATATTTTCATCCGGGACAAGGTCAATCACATGGAATTTCTCTAGCTGTTCTCGTGTTCGCTCATTCGGGCATAATAAATACACGGCACAATTGGCATCGAGAGCATCCTTAATCGCATTCTCTAACGCCAAACCGACGGTTACATCAATCATTGGTACATCCGTAAGATCGAGAATCATCACGTCATAGTCCGAAATACTAGAGTGCTGACGTGAAATGGCTTTAGAAACACTAAAGATCATCGGACCGGAAAGATAAAAGAACAGCACTTTACCATTAGCACGATCCAACAAACCACGCTCGCTGTCAGTCAGCGGCACATCATCTTCATCCGCGTCGCTGATCGCTTTTACTTGTCGCGCCTGCTCTCGGCTCAAACGCTCGATGATGATAATGTTCGAGATAAAGACGCCTAAACCCACCGCAACGATAAGATCAACGAATACTGTAAGCAACATAACGCCATACATCACCGCCATTCCGGAAAAGCTTACCTTATGTGCCCTCTGAATAAAGCTCCAGTCTAGGATGTTAAAGCCAACATACACCGCAATGCCTGCTAACACAGCCATCGGGATTGGCTCTGTTAATCCGCCAGCAACCAGTACAACCAACGCCAACATTAGTGCACGAATCACACCAGATAATGGCGAACGAGCCCCAACTTGGATATTCGTTACCGTCCCCATGGTAGCCCCCGCCCCCGGCAGCGCACCAAACAAGCCTGAGATCATGTTAGCTAACCCTTGACCTCGCAGCTCTTTATCTGAGTCGTGTTCTTTACGAGTTAATGAGTCACCGATAACCGCCGTTAACAAAGTATCAATACAACCTAATGTGCCTAGCACTAATGCATCAATGACCATCTCGACAAACATATCTGTGTCAATATAAGGGGCGACGAGAGAAGGTAACCCAGCAGGAATTTCACCGATACGACGAATATCTTCTGTATCAAAGAGAATCACAGACAATAAAGTCACCGCGACCAATGCCACGAGCTGTGCAGGAACGTATTTACGATATTGCTTAGGGAAGAAAAAAAGAATCCCCAAAGTCAGTAGTCCCAAAAACAACTCACTGAACTTAAGGTTAGAAATGGTCTCCGGCAAAGCAGATAACGTTCCGAGTACTCCCCCTGAAGGCGCAGCATGCCCCATCAAAGGAGATAACTGTAGAATGATAAGAATCACACCAATGCCAGACATAAACCCGGAAATAACGCTATAAGGCATCAAGGTAACGTATTTACCCAGTTTTAACGTCCCCAATAGGATTTGGAACGCGCCAGCCATCATGACAACCGTGAAAGTCATAGCCATGCCCGTTTCTGGGTATTTCGCCATCATACTGGTTAATACTGCGGTCATGATTACCGTCATTGGCCCTGTCGGTTCTGATATTAACGTATTAGAACCACCAAATAACGAGGCAAACAAACCGACCATTATTGCCCCCCAAAGGCCGGCCTCAGCACCGGCTCCGGATGCAACACCAAACGCTAACGCCAGAGGGAGAGAGATAATCGCTGTGGTTACCCCGCCAAATACATCCCCTTTGAAATTGATATCTTCAAAACGACTACCGAACACTGCTGATTTTCCCTGCATTCAATTTTAAAAAGTAAAATATCACTACTTTAACGAGCTAGGCGAAAATTTAAACCATAAATAGATTAAGGCTAAATTCGCACCACAAATAGTTTCACCAGATTTTACTTTTTTCTTAATGAAAACTAGTCAGATGAGTCCTATCTGACGAATATTTAACGAGATCGAAATTGTAACATTGTGTATAGTTACAACACTGATCGCTTGCATGTGCACACAAACAGCGGCAGCGATTTTGTCTTTTAAGGGAAGTAGTTTGCAAAATGCCGGAAATAAAACAGTTATTTGAAAACAATTCGAAATGGTCTCAAGAGATCAAATCTGATCGACCTGAATACTTCGCAAAACTCGCTGAGGGGCAAAAGCCTGATTTTCTTTGGATTGGCTGCTCTGATAGCCGCGTTCCTGCCGAGCGACTAACCGGGCTATACTCAGGTGAACTCTTTGTTCATCGGAATGTTGCAAACCAAGTTATCCATACTGATCTCAACTGTCTATCGGTCGTCCAGTACGCTGTAGACGTTCTTAAGGTTAAACACATCATTGTCTGTGGACACTATGGATGTGGTGGCGTAAACGCAGCCATTGATAACCCTAAGCTAGGTCTTATTAATAATTGGCTGTTACATATCAGAGATATCTATTTCAAACACCGCACTTACCTAGATCAAATGCCGCAACAAGATCGAGCGGATAAACTAGGCGAGCTTAATGTTGCAGAGCAAGTGTACAACTTGGGTAACTCAACCATCCTGCAAAACGCTTGGGAGCGTGGGCAAGATGTTGAAATTCATGGTGTGGTATACGGAATTGAAGATGGTCGCTTAGAGTACTTAGGCATTCGTTCTAACTCTAAGGAAACCGTAGAAGCGTCTTACCAGAAAGCTCTTTCGACGATTCTAAATACAGACAACAAGCTGCTTTGTCGCTAAGTCATACCTAAAAACTGGACAAAAAACGCCCATCTTAGATGGGCGTTTTTTTATATTTTTAATGCTGAACTCAATGATTATTCTTGAGGTACAACTTTACCGATGTATGGTAAGTGGCGGTATTTCTGCGCGTAATCAATACCCACCCCAACGACAAATTCATCTGGAATTTCGAAACCAATCCAATCCACAGGAACATTCACTTCACGACGAGATGGCTTATCTAGGAGCGTACAAATCGCGATAGACTTCGGCTCACGTAGCGAAAGAATCTCACGGATTTTATTTAGTGTGTTACCAGTGTCAATGATGTCTTCAACAAGCAGAATATCTTTACCTTTGATGTCATCATCCAAATCTTTCAAGATACGAACGTCACGTGAGCTTTCCATCGTATTGCCGTAGCTTGACGCAGTCATAAAATCAACTTGGTGAGTCAGTTCGATAGCACGTGCCAAGTCTGCCATAAATACAAATGAGCCTCGCAATAAGCCTACCAACACAAGATCTTCACTACCTTGATAACGCTCTGTAATTTGTTTGCCTAATTCACGAACTCGCTCCTGAACTTCTTGCTCAGAAATCATGACTTCTATTGTATGTTTCATACTGTGCTCAATCTAAATTTGTGGGTTGAGGTAAGTCGCACGCAAACGATCACCTAATCTTACGGCGTGTAGTGTATCACCACGTTCATTGGGTTGAAAGTCACATCCTGTTGCCAAAAAATCTTGGAAGAAGGTCTTAGTTTTATAAAGTTCATAGCTAAATTTATCAATAATAATGACATTACTGTATATAAATTGTTCTACAGATGTTGACCTTGTGCATATGCACCATTACACTCATCACTGCTTTAAGCAACTATTAAAATAATCAATTAGGGGGTTACCCCCAATATCAACTCAAATGGCAAGGAAAATGGATATGGACTCAATTGCAAAGAGACCTAGAACTAGGCTTTCTCCAATTAAGCGTAAGCAACAGTTAATGGAAATCGCATTGGAAGTATTTGCGCGCCGCGGCATCGGTCGTGGTGGTCACGCAGATATCGCAGAAATTGCTCAAGTTTCTGTGGCGACTGTTTTTAACTACTTCCCTACACGCGAAGACTTGGTGGATGAAGTTCTCAATCACGTCGTACGTCAGTTCTCAAACTTCCTATCGGATAACATAGACCTAGACTTACATGCACGTGAAAACATCGCCAATATTACTAATGCGATGATCGAGCTTGTCAGCCAAGACTGTCACTGGCTAAAAGTATGGTTCGAGTGGAGTGCTTCAACACGTGATGAAGTATGGCCATTGTTTGTTTCAACTAACCGTACTAACCAGTTGCTGGTACAAAACATGTTCATTAAAGCAATTGAACGCGGTGAGGTGTGTGACCAGCACGATTCAGAACACTTGGCAAACCTGTTCCACGGTATTTGTTACTCACTGTTTGTCCAAGCGAACCGCGCTAAAGGTGAAGCGGAACTGAAACATCTAGTGAATTCATACTTAGATATGCTTTGCATTTACAACCGTGAACACTAAAGCTTAACTAGTAATATATGTCAGCCCACCGTTTGGTGGGCTTTTTATTGTCTGCTGTCAGCTAAGCACACATTTATATTCCTATGTAACAAGCATAAAAAAACCGCTGCAATGCAGCGGCTTCTATCATTCAGTCAGAAAAAGCTTACTTCTTCTTAACTGCTTTTTTGTTTGGCAGGTCAGTGATTGAACCTTCAAATACTTCAGCAGCTAGACCTACAGACTCGTGTAGAGTTGGGTGAGCGTGGATAGTCAGAGCGATATCTTCTGCATCACAGCCCATCTCAATTGCAAGGCCGATTTCACCAAGTAGTTCACCACCGTTAGTACCAACGATAGCACCACCGATTACGCGGTGAGTTTCTTTGTCGAAGATTAGCTTAGTCATACCGTCTGCACAGTCAGATGCGATTGCACGACCTGATGCTGCCCATGGGAATGTTGCTACTTCGTACTTGATGCCTTCTTCTTTCGCTTCTTTTTCAGTCTTACCAACCCAAGCCACTTCTGGCTCAGTGTACGCAATTGAAGGGATAACTTTAGGGTCAAAGTAGTGCTTCTTACCAGAGATAACTTCAGCAGCTACGTGACCTTCATGCACACCTTTGTGAGCAAGCATTGGTTGACCAACGATATCACCGATCGCGAAGATGTGAGGAACGTTAGTACGCATTTGCTTATCAACGTTGATGAAGCCGCGCTCGTCAATTTCTAAACCCGCTTTTTCACCGTCGATTAGCTTACCATTTGGTACACGACCGATAGCAACTAGAACCGCATCGTAACGCTCAGCTTCAGCTGGCGCTTTCTTGCCTTCCATTGAAACGTAGATACCGTCTTCTTTTGCTTCAACTGCTGTTACTTTCGTTTCTAACATTAGCTTGAACTTGTCTTTGATACGCTTAGTAAATACTTTCACGATATCTTTGTCTGCTGCAGGAATTACCTGGTCAAACATTTCAACAACTTCAACTTTAGAACCTAGAGAGTGGTAAACCGTACCCATTTCTAGACCGATGATACCACCGCCCATGATAAGCAGTTTTTCTGGCACTTCTTTTAGTTCAAGAGCGTCAGTAGAGTCCCAAATACGTGGGTCTTCATGCGGGATAAATGGCAGTTTGATTGGACGAGAACCAGCCGCAACGATTGCGTTGTCAAAGTTAACAACTGTTGGCTCACCTTCGCCTTCTACAAGGATAGAGTTAGGGCCAGTGAACTTACCGTAACCGTTAACTACTGTTACGTTACGCATCTTAGCCATACCGCTTAGGCCGCCAGTTAGTTGGTTAACAACTTTTTCTTTCCAGATGCGGATTTTGCTGATGTCTGTTTGAGGCTCACCGAACACAACGCCGTGGTCAGCCATCGCTTTCGCTTCTTCAATTACTTTAGAAACGTGAAGCAGTGCTTTAGATGGGATACAACCCACGTTCAGACATACACCGCCAAGCGTGCTGTAACGTTCAACTAGTACAGTTTCAAGACCTAAGTCCGCACAACGGAATGCAGCGGAGTAACCAGCAGGACCAGAACCAAGTACAACAACTTGGGCTTTAATTTCTTTGCTCATTTTGACCTCTTGTAGTCATTATCCCTAACAGGCTGAGTGGGTATCGATTTTTTATGTTTAAGAGAGATTTGTTTTAAACAGTTATTTTCAGACCGCTAACAGTTTACAGAGATGTTAATGGTGTGAAAAGTAAATCAATTTAGCCTGTGAGCTAGACAACAATTCGATTGTGAAAACCCTGAACGAAGCAAGGCTGATAACCAAATTGTCGGTAATTATGATTAGCAGAGGCGGCTAAGTTGCCGCCTCTCATTCATCTAATTTCTATTACAGAACTAGACGACGAATGTCAGATAGACATGAGTTTAGGTAAGTGATGAAGCGCGCACCTTCAGCACCATCGATCACACGGTGGTCGTATGATAGAGACAGTGGAAGTTGTAGACGCGGTTCGAACTCTTTACCGTTCCATACCGGTTTCATTTCTGACTTAGACACACCTAGGATACCAACTTCTGGTGCGTTTACGATTGGAGTAAACGCCGTACCGCCGATACCGCCTAGGCTAGAGATAGTGAAACAGCCACCTTGCATGTCAGCCGCAGTTAGCTTACCAGCACGTGCTTTCTTAGAAACCGCCATTAGCTCTTCAGATAGCTCGTAGATGCCTTTCTTGTTCACGTCTTTAAATACAGGAACAACTAGACCGTTTGGTGTATCTACCGCGATACCAACATTCACGTATTTCTTCAGAATTAGGCTCTCACCGTCTTCTGATAGAGAAGAGTTGAACGCTGGGAACGCTTCAAGCGCTTTAGCTACCGCTTTCATGATGAACACAAGTGGTGTGATCTTCATGCCAGTGTCTTTCTTCGCTTCAATCGCGTTTTGCTCTTTACGGAATGCTTCAAGAGCCGTGATGTCTGCGTTATCCCACTGTGTAACGTGCGGGATCATTACCCAGTTACGGTGTAGGTTTGCGCCAGAGATCTTCTTAATGCGAGATAGCGGTTGAACTTCTGTCTCACCAAACTTGCTGAAGTCCACTTTTGGCCATGGTAGTAGACCAAGAGCCGCGCCGTCGCCTTTGCCAGATGCTGCTGCACCTGCGCCAGACTCAAGACGCTTAAGTGCATCTTTCACGTAAGCTTGAACGTCTTCTTTTAGGATACGGCTCTTACGACCAGAACCTTTAACCTTAGAAAGATTAACGCCAAATTCACGCGCTAGACGACGAACAACTGGAGACGCGTGAGCGTACTCATCGTTTTCTTTGAAATCGCCAGTCGCTGCTGGAGCTGCTGCCGCTGGAGCTTCTGCTTTAGGAGCTGGAGCTGCAGGTGCTGCCGCTTGAGCTGGAGCTGCTGCAGGAGCAGGTGCTGCGCCCGCCACTTCGAATACCATGATTAGTGAGCCAGTAGACACTTTGTCGCCAGCTGCAATCTTGATTTCTTTAACTGTGCCAGCGAATGGTGCAGGAACTTCCATAGAAGCTTTGTCACCTTCAACAGTGATTAGAGATTGCTCTTCTTCCACTGTGTCGCCAACCGCAACCATGATCTCAGTAACTTCAACTTCGTCGCCGCCGATATCTGGTACGTTAACTTCTTTTGCCGCAGACGCTGCTGGAGCTGCTGCCGCAGGAGCTTCAGCTGCCGCTGGTGCTGCTGGAGCGCCTGAACCTGCTGTTTCGAACACCATGATAAGTGAGCCAGTCGATACTTTATCGCCTGCTGCAACTTTGATCTCTTTTAGAGTACCTGCGAATGGCGCTGGAACTTCCATAGAAGCTTTGTCGCCTTCAACAGTTAGAAGAGATTGCTCTTCTTCGATGCTGTCGCCAACGGCAACCATGATTTCAGTAACTTCTACTTCATCACCACCGATGTCTGGTACGTGAACTTCTTTTAGTTCTGCCGCTGCTGCTGGAGCTGGAGCTGCTGCTGGAGCTGCTTCTGCCGCAGGAGCAGGTGCAGCGTCAGCTGCACCCTCGGCTTCGAAAATCATGATTAGAGAACCAGTAGAAACCTTGTCGCCTTCTGCAACTTTGATTTCTTTAACGATACCCGCTTGAGAAGCAGGAACTTCCATAGAAGCTTTATCGCCTTCAACTGTGATCAGAGACTGCTCTTCTTCAACCTTGTCGCCAACGCTTACAAGAATCTCAGTAACTTCAACCTCATCCGCACCGATGTCTGGTACATTAATTTCGATTGCCATTTCTTATCTACCTTCTTAATTAAGCGTATAGCGGGTTTGTTTTCTCTGTGTCGATGTCGAATTTCTTAATTGCTTCTGCAACTACAGATTTCTCAACTTCGCCACGTTTCGCTAGTTCAGTTAGCGCTGCTACTACTACGTAACCTGCGTTCACTTCGAAGTGACGACGTAGGTTTTCACGGCTGTCTGAACGACCGAAACCATCAGTACCAAGAACTTTGAAAGACTCAGCAGGAATGTATGCACGAACCTGCTCTGCGTAGTTCTTCATGTAGTCAGTTGCTGCGATAGCAGGTTCAGTACCCATTACTGTTTGGATGTAAGGTACTTTCGCTTCCGCTTCTGGGTGAAGCATGTTGAAACGCTCTGCATCTTGGCCATCGCGAGTTAGTTCGTTGAATGACGTTACAGAGTAAACATCAGAAGCAACACCGTAATCTTCGCTTAGGATTTGAGCTGCTTTACGTACTTCATTCATGATAGTACCAGAGCTCATTAGCTGAACTTTCGCTTTGTCGCCCGTGTAAGTTTCTAGCTTGTAGATACCTTTACGGATGCCTTCTTCAGCGCCTTCTGGCATTGCTGGCATTGCGTAGTTTTCGTTCATTAGCGTTAGGTAGTAGAACACGTTTTCTTGTTCTGGACCGTACATGCGACGGATACCGTCTTGCATGATTACTGCTACTTCGTACGCGAATGTTGGGTCGTAAGAAATACAGTTAGGAACCGTACCCGCCAAAATGTGCGAGTGGCCGTCTTCGTGCTGTAGACCTTCACCGTTCAACGTTGTACGACCCGCAGTTGCACCTAGTAGGAAACCACGTGCTTGTTGGTCACCAGCCATCCACGCCATGTCGCCAACACGTTGGAAGCCGAACATTGAGTAGTAGATGTAGAACGGGATCATTGGTAGGTCGTTTGTCGAGTATGAAGTCGCAGCAGCAACCCATGAAGACATAGCACCTAGCTCGTTGATACCTTCTTGTAGAACCTGACCTGAAGTCGCTTCTTTGTAGTAAGAAACAACGCCACGGTCTTCTGGTGTGTAAGTTTGACCGTGCGGGTTGTAGATACCGATTTGACGGAACAGACCTTCCATACCGAATGTACGTGCTTCGTCAGCAATGATAGGAACGATGTTCTTACCAATGTTCTTGTTCTTAAGTAGAACGTTTAGTGCACGTACGAATGCCATAGTAGAAGAGATATCACGCTTCTGTTCTTCTAGTAGTGGCTTGAATTCTTCTAGCTCAGGCACGATGAATTCTTGAGTGAATTTTGGTAGACGCTGTGGCGTGTAGCCGTGTAGCGCTTTACGACGAGCGTGTAGGTATTCGTACTCTTTTGAACCTTCTTCAAGTTTCAGGTACGGAAGTTCTTTCACTGCTTCGTCAGTTAGGATGTCTTGAAGACCTAGACGGTCACGTAGGTGTAGTACGTGAGTCATGTCCATCTTCTTAACTTGGTGCGCGATGTTCTTACCTTCAGCCGCTTCACCCATGCCGTAACCTTTAACAGTCTTAGCTAGGATTACTGTTGGACGACCTTTAGTTTCTGCCGCGTTTTTGTATGCCGCGTATAGCTTAGAAGACTCGTGACCACCACGCTTAAGTGCGAAGATTTCGTCATCAGTCATGTCAGCAACAAGTGCAGCTGTCTCTGGGTACTTACCAAAGAAGTGCTCACGTACGTACGCGCCATCTTTTGATTTGAATGTTTGGTAGTCGCCGTCGATCGTTTCATTCATAAGCTGTAGAAGCTTACCAGTCGTATCTTTAGCTAGTAGTGAATCCCAGTTGTTACCCCAGATTACTTTCACTACGTTCCAACCAGCACCTTTGAACAGACCTTCAAGTTCTTGAATGATCTTACCGTTACCCATTACAGGGCCATCTAGACGCTGTAGGTTACAGTTGATTAGGAAACATAGGTTGTCTAGTTTCTCACGCGCAGCGAAAGAGATAGCACCACGTGATTCTGGCTCATCCATCTCACCGTCACCTAGGAACGCGTAAACGCGCTGCTCTGAAGTATCTTTAAGACCACGGCCTTCTAGGTACTTAAGGAAACGAGCTTGGTAGATAGAAGCGATTGGACCTAGGCCCATCGATACTGTCGGGAACTGCCAGAATTCAGGCATCAGTTTAGGGTGCGGGTATGAAGGAATACCTTTGCCGTCTACTTCTTGACGGAAGTTGTCTAGCTGCTCTTCAGTTAGACGACCTTCAACGAATGCACGTGAGTAGATACCTGGTGAAATGTGACCTTGGTAGTAAACTAGGTCGCCACCATCCTTCTCGTTTGGTGCACGGAAGAAGTGGTTGAAACATGTCTCGTAGAACGCAGCAGAAGACTGGAAAGACGCCATGTGGCCGCCTAGCTCTAGGTCTTTCTTAGATGCACGTAGAACGATCATGATAGCGTTCCAACGAATAATTGAGCGAATACGACGCTCAAGTGTTGTGTCACCTGGGTATGCTGGTTCTTGGTCTGCAGGAATCGTGTTGATGTAGTTAGTTGTGATACCTGTTGGCATATCAACACCGTCTAGACGTGCTTTATCTAGAACTTGCTCTAATAGGAATTGAGCACGCTCTAGACCTTCTTCACGTACAACTGACTCAAGCGCTTGTAGCCATTCTTGAGTTTCCAGTGCATCTACGTCATGCTTCATATCAGACATGGCGATCTATCCTTCTGTTGGTTGGATCTACTTATTTAAGTAACGCTCTTACGAGTCATTACCCTGCTGAATTCGACGTAGAGAACGCTCTCGTCGAGACTCTTCTCGAGTCAAATCCAACAATGTTTCTTCGATGTAAGCCAAGTGCGAGTGGGACATTTCTCGCGCCTTTTCAGGCTGACCAGAAACAATCGCATCCACGATATTGGCTCGGTGTTTACTGACTTTCTCGACCGCTTCTGGGCGGCGACGTAGTAATTTAAAATTTTGTAGAATATTTTGCTCAAGCAAAGGTGCTAAGCTTCGAACAATGTGCAACAAAACCACGTTGTGCGCGGCTTCTGTCAAAGCGATCAAAAATTGCATTACTTCCGCAGATTCAGCTTCGATATCGTTGTTTGCTTGCTCTTGGCTAATGCGCTCAAGGCAACCTTGAATACGCGCAAAATCTTCTTCGGTACCACGTAAAGCTGCAAAGTAGGCTGAAATTCCTTCCATCGCATGACGAGACTCAAGCACATCAAGCTGGGTTTCAGAATGACTAGACAACAAATTCAACAAGGGATCTGAAAAGCTCTTCCAGATATTTTCACTTACGAATGTTCCGCCACCTTGGCGACGAGTCAACAAACGCTTCGCTTCCAAGCGTTGAATGGCTTCTCGGACTGAAGGACGAGACACATCGAACTGTTTTGCCAGTTCACGCTCTGGAGGCAGTTGTTGCCCCGGAGACAATGTTCCTTCCACTATCAACCTTTCTAACTCTTGTTCTATAACATCAGAGAGTTTTGGCTGACGAATCCTTTGATAAGCCATAATTTATTGTTCTTCTACTCTTGCAGGTAATTGGTAATACCAATTTTAAGTTGGTGCAGAAATTAACATAATTAAAACGCCACTGTCCAGCCGAAAATTGACCTAAATCATAGAACGAGCTTACTTCCAACACTCTGATAACAATCGACTGTTAAAACAGCAATAGAATTGGTATGACCAATTACATAAAGCATACAAATGGGAAGTCGACGTGCTAGCAGTTTTGGAAAAGAAATACAGAAAATGACAAAATTATCAGTCTATTTATTCACCAAAACGGCATATGCGAGCGTAAAAATGTAGTTAACTTTTAACAATCATTAATATTTCTGGTATCAAAAAAAGGCATACCTGATCGTATGCCTTATTTATTTCGCTTTTTTGAATTTACACTTTCGCTACAAATCAACGCTGTATAAGCAGTCTATATTTCACCCAATCAAAGCTTAGACCAGGATCGCTTTTTCTCAAGGGCGCAATATATTGATGACCGGTAATTCGTGGCGGGGTGATTTGAGGATAAGACTGCATAATCACCTCAGTGATCTCTGCAAGTGATTGATATTGCGCTTCTGTGTAGGCAGTAAATTCTGTCCCTTCAAGCTCGATACCAATGGAATAGTCATTACAACGCTCCCTGCCCGCGAAACTGGATTGACCGGCATGCCATGCTCTATCAAGAAAAGAAACAAATTGAACAACCTCGCCGTTTCTTTTAATCAAGCAATGTGCAGAAACGCCCATTTTGTGAATAACTTCAAAAAATGGATGTTCATTTGGGTCTAGCTTGCCAGTGAAGAAGTCCTCTATATATGGTCCACCAAACTGCCCAGGAGGCAAACTGATGTTGTGTACCACCAGCAGAGAGATGTCGTTTATATCAGAGCGGGCATCAAAAAATGGTGACGGAACATGCTTTGCCTGTGTCAGCCAGCCATTCTCGATAATTGGGCGCATATCAACCTCTCTACTTTGCAAATTAACTGCTGAAATTATTGACACCGGAGAGTATCATTCGTTGCCATCTCCCTTTCAAGACAAGATTTGCGATGAAGAACACACACAACATTCAAGAACGCCTAGAATACCTTAAACAACAACTCCCTTTAGAGATCACTCGCTCTGTCGCTGATACCTTAAAAGAAGATCTAGGTGGCAGTGTCGACGCAGATAACGACATTACTGCATCTTTGATCCCTGCCGATGCGGTTAATGCCGCAACGATTATTACTCGTGAGCATGGTGTGTTCTGTGGTCAAGCATGGGCTGATGAAGTTTTTAAACAGCTCGGTGGCAAGGTCAGCATTGAATGGCACGTAAAGGACGGAGATAAAGTCGAACCTAACCAAACCCTTTGCACGCTGACAGGCCCTGCTCGTGACTTGTTAACTGGTGAGCGTAACGCAATGAATTTCATCCAAACGTTGTCTGGCTGCGCAACAGTTACCGCAGAGTACGCTGAAAAAATCGCGCATACTGAGTGTCGTCTACTAGACACACGCAAAACCATTCCTGGTCTGCGTAGCGCACTAAAATACGCCGTGACGTGTGGTGGTGGCTTTAACCATCGCATCGGCGTGTTCGACGCTTACCTCATTAAAGAAAACCACATTATTGCTTGTGGTGGCATCACTCAAGCCATCCAAAAAGCGAAAGAGCTTAACCCAGGCAAACCGGTAGAAGTCGAAACGGAAAGCTTAGAAGAGTTGAAACAAGCGATAGAGGCTGGTGCCGACATCATCATGCTCGATAACTTCACAAAAGAAATGATGCGTGAAGCCGTAGCGATTAACGCAGGTCGTGCCGCTTTAGAAAACTCCGGCAATATTACGCTAGAGACCATCGCAGAATACGCAGAAACCGGTGTCGATTACATTTCGGTAGGCGCGTTGACTAAGCATCTAAAAGCGATGGATCTTTCGATGCGCTTCAAATAATAAAAGCAACAAATCTGAAATTACTTCAACTAACTCAGTGAGTTGTGAGCAATTCATCATTTAAAAGGGCCAATTGGCCCTTTCTTTTTATCCACTAAAAAAATAGTACTACTCGCAAAACTCTGCATGCGATATGCAACTTTTCACCAAAGAGTTTTATCTCACTCGAGAGCCCATCCCTTCCCCATTTTCAACCCACCTTAACTCTCCATAATCTTTCGCCAATGCAAGAGCATTATTAATTTTTAGGAAAGGGTTAAAAATGAAAAACAGTAAACAGAAAAAACAGCAAGGTTTTACCTTGATTGAATTAATGATTGTCGTCGCGATTATTGGTATTTTGGCCGCATTTGCCGTGCCTGCATATCAAAATTACACCAACAAAACTCATGCTTCTGAAATGCTCAGTGCTGCATCAGCGATGAAAGCGGGTGTAGGCGTCTGCCTATTAAGTGGTGGCACTGATTGCGGAGCCGGACAGCCTAATGTTCCCGCAAGTCAAGAATTTGATAAAGGTGCCGGAAACCATTTTGCAGTTACCTCTGATGTCAAAGTAACTGCTGCAGCTACCTCGTCAGCAGCAGCTAGCATCACAGGAACCGTTACCGCAACAGTAGATGCAACTGACGGTAAAGCAGGTCTGAAAAAGAACGGGACCATAAATCTAGCGCCAAAATTGACTATGTCAGGGGTGACTTGGGAGGTTACCTGTGATCTTGGCAGCAATGACTACTGTCCTAAGAGCTAATGCTAACCAATCTCTCCACGGTTCTTCGCCAGGCCGGATTACTAACATTTTCCCAAGAAGAATCGTTGCTTGAGCAAGTCAAAGCTTCTGGCATTTCGATGCCAGAAGCTTTACTCAGTTCAGGGTTATTCACGTCAAGCGAACTCGCTGAGCACTTAAGCTCTCTCTTTGGTTTAAATCAGCCCGAGTTATCTCAGTACGAGTACGCTTCGCTTTGTCAACAACTCGGTCTACGTGAATTAATCACTCGGCATAACGCACTCCCACTCCAACGTACGCCTTCAACGTTATTATTAGCGGTTGCCGACCCCACGAACCAACAAGCAGAAGATGACTTCCGCTTTGCGACAGGGTTGCAAGTAGAACTTGTTCTCGCTGATTTTCGCGAGCTGACCGCTGCGATTCGGCGCTTATATGGCCGCGCACTTGGGCAGGAAAAGTCTGGGTTAAAAGAGATCAACCAAGAAGAGTTAGCCAACCTGGTTGATGTGGGCGCAGATGAAATCGACAACATTGAAGACTTGAGCCAAGACGAGTCACCCGTCAGCCGTTACATAAACCAAATTCTGCTGGACGCTGTGCGCAAAGGCGCATCCGATATCCACTTTGAGCCTTATGAAAAGATGTACCGCGTTCGCTTACGCTGTGATGGCATCTTAATTGAAACACAGCAGCCACCAAGCCACTTAAGTCGCCGCTTATCCGCTCGTATCAAAATCCTCTCTAAGCTTGATATTGCAGAGCGACGTTTACCACAAGATGGGCGTATAAAGCTCAAGTTGAATCAAGACACCGCGATTGATATGCGTGTATCCACACTACCGACTCTATTCGGAGAGAAAATTGTATTACGACTGCTCGACAGCAGCTCTGCGTCACTGGATATCGACAAGCTTGGTTATAGCGAACAACAAAAACAATTGTACTTGGATGCGCTCCGTCGCCCACAAGGCATGATTCTGATGACAGGCCCAACTGGGAGCGGGAAAACCGTTTCTCTGTACACTGGGCTGAGTATTCTCAATAAACCAGAAATCAACATTTCCACGGCAGAAGACCCAGTAGAAATTAACTTATCGGGCATTAACCAAGTTCAAGTTCAGCCTAAGATTGGTTTTGGTTTTGCCGAAGCCCTGCGCTCTTTCTTACGTCAAGACCCCGATGTAGTAATGGTCGGTGAGATTCGTGATTTAGATACCGCCGAAATCGCTATAAAAGCATCGCAAACCGGTCACTTAGTACTTTCAACCTTGCATACCAATTCTGCGGCTGAAACGGTGATTCGTTTATCAAACATGGGCGTAGAAAGCTTTAACTTGGCCTCATCTCTTAGTTTGATTATTGCCCAGCGCTTGGCCCGTAAACTGTGCTCGCACTGTAAACAATCACAAGAGCTTACGGTTCAGCTACAACATCTTGGAATTCAAGCAAGCGACAACATTTTTAAAGCCAATCCCGATGGATGCAATGAGTGTACCCATGGTTATTCCGGCCGGACGGGGATTTATGAAGTGATGCGCTTTGATGAATTTCTTTCCGAAGCGCTTATTAAAGGTGCCTCGGTACATGAACTAGAAAAACTCGCCATCGCAAATGGTATGAGCACGTTACAAATGTCGGGCATAGAAAAACTCAAACAAGGGATCACAAGTTTTAGTGAACTACAGCGTGTACTTTATTTTTAATCCTTTAATCAGCAGTCACATCCATGAAAAGCACTACACCACAACTTAAAAACTTCCGCTGGAAAGGCATCAATAGTTCAGGCAAAAAGACGTCTGGACAAACCCTCGCGATGACAGAAATTGAAGTACGCGAACGTCTAAACGCACAGCATATCAAGATCAAGAAGTTAAAGAAAAGCAGTATCTCGTTTCTCACTAAACTCAGCCATCGCGTAAAAGGCAGAGACATCACGGTGTTTACCCGTCAAATTTCGACGATGTTGATAACCGGTGTGCCCTTAGTTCAGGCTTTAAAATTGGTATCAGAAAATCACAAAAAAGCAGAGATGAAATCCATTTTGATGAGCGTAACACGCGCCGTCGAAGCGGGTACGCCTATGTCAAAAGCCATGCGCACTGCAAGTGAACACTTTGACCCACTCTATACCGACCTTATCGCAACAGGTGAGCAATCCGGTAACTTAGCGGAAGTGTTCGAGCGCTTAGCCACCTACCGAGAAAAAAATGAACAACTCCGTGCGAAAGTGATCAAAGCACTGATCTACCCAGCGATGGTAGTACTAGTCGCGTTAGGCGTGTCGTTTATCATGCTCACCAAAGTCATTCCCGAGTTTGAAAAAATGTTTGTTGGTTTTGGTGCTGACTTACCTTGGTTTACCAGGCAAGTATTAGATCTTTCCGCCTGGACACAAAACTGGAGTCCGTTTATCGCACTAGGCTCCATTAGTTTATTCATCTCGGCGAGAATCCTCTCTAAGCGTTCAGATTCTTTTCGCTTAACGCTCAATCGATCTGTGCTTAAATTTCCTGTCCTTGGGCCTGTATTATCAAAAGCAGCGATCGCCAAATTTAGTCGAACACTCGCCACAAGCTTTACAGCGGGCATTCCAATTCTAACCAGTTTAAAAACTACATCAAAAACATCAGGAAACTTGCACTATCAACTCGCCATAGAAGAAGTTTACCGTGATACCGCCGCAGGTATGCCAATGTATGTAGCTATGCGCAACTGTAATGTGTTCCCTGAATTGGTGTTACAAATGGTTATGATCGGTGAAGAGTCTGGTCGACTTGACGATATGCTCAATAAAGTTGCAACAATCTACGAGTTTGAAGTCGACAACACCGTCGACAACCTTAGTAAAATTCTAGAGCCACTAATTATCGTTTTTTTAGGTATCGTTGTTGGCGGATTAGTGACAGCAATGTACTTGCCAATCTTTAACTTAATGAGTGTATTGGGCTAGAATGAGCTGTTAACTCCTTTAAAACAGCATCTTGCTGATTTCACTCATCGCTCAAGAGACAAATATGGAAGTATTCCAGTACTACCCTTGGCTATTCGTTGTGTTTGCCACCATCTTCGGTCTGATCGTGGGTAGCTTCCTCAATGTGGTTATTTATCGACTACCTAAAATCATGGAGCTAGAATGGCGACGCGAATGTGCCGAGTCATTTCCTGAATACAAAATAGAACCTCCTAAAGAAGTGCTGACCTTGAGCGTCCCACGCTCCTCCTGTCAGAAGTGCGCAACGCCGATACGTATTCGAGACAACATCCCTGTGATTAGCTGGCTGCTTTTAAAAGGCAAATGCCACAACTGTCAGACAGCCATTAGCGCACGCTATCCACTGATTGAACTGCTCACTGCGTTCTGCTCAGGCTTTGTCGCTTACCACTTTGGTTTTAGTTACTTTACCGTTGCCCTACTCTTTTTCACTTTTATCTTAATCGCCGCAACATTTATCGATCTAGATACGATGTTGTTACCTGACCAATTAACATTACCATTAACTTGGGCTGGCATTGCCTTAGCATTAGTCGAAATAAGTCCTGTTACTCTACAAGATTCTGTCATTGGTGCTATTGCTGGTTACCTATGTCTCTGGTCCGTTTACTGGGGCTTTAAGTTACTTACCGGTAAAGAAGGAATGGGGTATGGTGATTTTAAACTACTGGCGGCACTAGGAGCTTGGCTAGGTTGGCAGTCACTGCCGATGATCATTCTACTTTCTTCTGTGGTTGGCATCGTATTTGGCATCATTCAACTACGCTTGCAAAAGCAGGGAATTGAAAAAGCTTTCCCTTTCGGTCCTTACTTAGCAATTGCTGGTTGGATAAGCTTAATTTGGGGCGACCAGATTTTAAACTGGTACTTTACTTCAGTTCTAGGAGTGTAAATGGCTTTGGTTATTGGTTTAACAGGTGGTATCGCTAGTGGAAAAACAACCGTCGCGAATCTGTTCAAACAACAATTTAAAATCGATATCGTCGATGCCGACATTGTAGCAAGAGAAGTTGTCGAGCCAGGTACTCCCGGCCTAAACGCGATTATTGAACACTTTGGTCACGATATCGTTCGTGAAGACCAAACTTTAGATCGCGCAAAGCTGAGAGAAAAAATCTTTTCGAATTCAGATGAAAAAGCATGGCTCAACGCACTGTTGCACCCGATAATTCGTGAAAAGATGATCGAAGATTTGCAGCAAGTCACTTCAGAGTATGCGTTACTTGTGGTGCCGTTGCTCGTAGAAAACAAGCTAGATAGTTTGTGTGATCGCGTTCTTGTCGTCGATGTAGAACCGAATACACAGATATCTCGCACGATGAAACGAGACAATGTGAGTGAAGATCAAGTTCGCGCCATCCTTGCCTCTCAAGCATCAAGAGAGCAAAGGCTCGCGCTTGCAGACGATGTGGTTAAGAATAATCCAAGTGACCCTGATCTTTTGCTTCAAATCACAGATTTGCACGAAAAGTACCTAGCCATGTGTAAGAAAAATCTGCGAAAATAGGAACGAAACTCACAAAGGCTTATGTCGATGACCACGCACAAATTTGAACATCCGTTAAATGAGAAAACTCGTATTTATCTAAGAGTGGAGTCTCTGCTGCGTCAGGCTCACTTGGCCTCTGGGTTTAGCGAAAATCACCAGTACCAACTGTTTTTCCGTGCGTTATTCGATATGGTTGAGATCTTCGAACAGATCCAGCTGAAAAGTGAACTGGCTAAAGATCTTGAGAAGCAACGGCTGTCGTACCGCCATTGGCTAAATGTTGATGGCGTCGATCAAGACGCATTAAATACCCTACTACAAGAGATAGATGTCGTTCATAGCCAACTGATGGGTGCAGAACGTTTTGGTCAAGCACTAAAAGAAGATCGCTTCCTAAGCTCTATCCGTCAACGCTTTAATCTACCGGGTGGTTCATGCTGTTTTGATCTGCCAGCATTACACTACTGGCTTCATCTACCTATTGAACGTAAAAAGCGTGATGCACAACAGTGGCAAGCAAGCTTAAAGCCCTTATCTGATGCGCTTTCGTTATGGTTAAAGCTCACTAGAGAGACCGGACATTTCAAAGCTCAAATCGGTCGTGCAGGTTTCTTCCAAAGTGACGCTGATGAAGCCAACATTCTAAGACTTCACATCCCAATGGAATATGGCGTGTATCCTATGATTTCAGGCCATAAAAACCGCTTTGCGATCAAGTTCATGTCGTTTGAAAACGGTCAAGCGTGCACACAAGATATTGAATTTGAACTTGCTGTGTGCAGCTAAGACGACACTTAGCCTCGCCTCCATAATCTAAAATTCAACGCTTTATTGCGCTTATATTTGATAAAATTTCGTAGCAGCAATAGCGCGTTGAATAAGCCATCTTTAATTCGTTTAGGTATACTACCCTTTAACACCAATTAGTAATGGGACGCTCAACTATGTCTAAAGTTACCATCGTTCAATGTCCACAATGTGGCGCCGACGTAGAATGGGGAGAACAAAGTCCTCATCGCCCTTTCTGCAGTAAACAATGCCAAATGATTGATTTTGGTGAATGGGCAGATGAAGAAAACACCATCCCAGGCGCACCCGATATGTCCGATAGTGATGGCTGGTCTGAAGACCAGTATTAAATTGAGACCTAGGGTAAAGGAATACCCTAGGTTCCTTCTTGGGGAATCTGAATCACGCTCCTTCGTCGCTGTCCAGAAAGACGAATTTTAACCACGGTACCCTGTAATCTTTGGTTATCAATTCCCGTCATTCAGAGGAGCCATAGCGAAATCAAGAACCTACTCATAGCAAGAATACTGTTAGACAACTGAAACACTAGCATTCTCAGCGAGTAGATTTTTAACCACGCTCCTTCGTCGCTATCCAGAATGACGACTTTTAACCACGGTACTCTATAATCTTTGACCATCATTTCCTGTCATTCCGAGGAGCCATAACGGCATCAGGAATCTACTCATAGCAAGGATGAAGCTAACAACGTAAACACTTGCATGCTCGACTAGTAGATTCTGAATCACGCTCCTCCGTCGCTATTCAAAATGACGAATTTTAACCGCGGTACCCTGTAATCTTTGGCCATCATTTCCCGTCATTCCGAGGAGCCATAGCGACATCAGGAATCTATTCACAGTAAGGATGAAGCTAACAACTTAAACACTTACATTCTCAACTAGTAGATTCTGAATCACGCTCCTTCGTCGCTATCCAGAATGACGAATTTTAACCGCGGTACCCTGTAATCTTTGGCCATCATTTCCCGTCATTCCGAGGAGCCATAGCGACATAAGGATGAAGCTAACAACTTAAACACTTACATTCTCAACTAGTAGATTCTGAATCACGGTCCTTCGTCGCTATCCAGAATGACGAATTTTAACCACAGTACCCAGTAATATTTGATCATCATTTCCCGTCATTCCGAGGAGCCATAGCGACATCAGGAATCTATTCACAGCAAGGCAGAGGCGTGGAGTGTACATCAGTGCATGAGCATCGACAGTTCAGGTCGGGTGAAAAGAAACGAGCAAGCTAATTACACAAATAAAAAAACGGAGCCCTAAAAGGACTCCGTTTAAGATGAGAACGCTAGTTATAGCATTACTTCTTAGCAAGTTTCTCTTTGATACGAGCAGACTTACCAGAACGCTCACGTAGGTAGTACAACTTGGCACGACGTACTGCACCACGGCGTTTAACTTCGATGCTATCAACGATTGGAGAGTGTGTTTGGAACGTACGCTCAACACCTTCACCGTTAGAGATCTTACGTACAGTGAAAGCAGAGTGTAGACCACGGTTACGGATTGCGATTACAACGCCTTCGAAAGCCTGTAGACGCTCACGGTCACCTTCTTTTACCTTAACTTGAACTACAACAGTGTCACCTGGTGCAAATTTAGGTAGGTCTGATTTCATTTGCTCTTCTTCAAGAGCTTTGATGATGTTACTCATTTTTTAAATTCCTAGAATAAACTGATACTAAATAAATTAGGTTACTTTGCGTTATGTTCTTTAATGGCTTTATGCTCATTAACAAACTCAGCAAGTAATTGTTCCTGTTCGTCAGTCAGAGCTAGGTTTTCCAGGAGCTCTGGTCTTCTTAGCCAAGTACGGCCCAACGACTGCTTGAGTCGCCATTGACGAATGTCCTTGTGATTGCCTGACATCAGTACAGCTGGTACCTCTTTGTCATCCAATACTTCTGGACGCGTATAGTGAGGGCAATCTAACAAGCCATTTGCAAAAGAGTCTTCTTCTGCTGACGCGAAATCCCCTAGTACACCCGGAACAAACCGAGAAACAGAGTCGATTAACGTCATGGCTGGTATCTCACCACCCGTCATCACAAAATCACCAATCGACCATTCTTCGTCGACTTCAGATTGAATGATGCGCTCATCTACCCCTTCATAACGACCACAAATCAGAAGCAAGTTCTCATTCGTTGCCAGTTCTTCCACTCCTTTCTGGTCGAGCTTGCGACCTTGAGGAGAAAGGTAGATGACTTTCGTCTTGCCCGGTGAGGCTGCTTTCGCGGTATGAATGGCATCGCGCAAAGGCTGAACCATCATTAACATACCAGGGCCACCACCGTAAGGTCGGTCATCGACTGTGCGATGTTTGTCGTGAGTGAAATCTCTAGGATTCCAAGTCTCAATCGACAAAAGACCTTTTTTAACCGCTTGACCTGTTACTCCAAAATCAGTAACAGAACGGAACATTTCTGGAAAAAGGCTAATAACGCCAACCCACATGTTTATCTCGCTCTGTAATTTTGGAGATTAGAATCCAGGATCCCAGTCAACTTCGATCCGTTGAGCTTCGCGATCAACATTAATGATCACTTGCTCTTCAAGGAACGGGATTAATCGTTCCTTCTGCCCGAAAGCATCTTTAAGATTTGCTTTAACAACCAGAACATCGTTTGAGCCAGTTTCTAGCATGTCAGTAACGACACCTAGATCGTAACCTTTAGTGGTTACAACTTGCATCCCAAACAATTCGCGCCAGTAGAACTCATCTTCTGACAATTCAGGAAGTACCGCAGGGTCAATAGCAATTTCAAAGTTCGTCATTAGATGCGCGTCTTCACGAACATCCATGCCTTCCAGCTTAGCCACCATACCTTTGTTATGGCGCTTCCAGCTTTCTACTTTGTACTCAACCCACTTGCCCTTTTGGTTAATGTACCAAGGGCTGTAATCGAAAATGCTTTCAGCATTGTCTGTGTAGGAAAAAACCTTAAGCCAACCACGAATGCCGTAAGTAGCACCAAACTTGCCTACAACAATCTTTTCGTTGCTCATTGTTTCTTTACCTTTCATCGACATAAACTAGTTTCTACTTTTCAAGTAAAAAATTAAGCCGCTTTTTGAGCGTCTTTAACTAGCTTAGCAACACGGTCAGATACTGACGCGCCTTGACCAACCCAGTGGTTAACGCGGTCTAGGTCTAGACGTAGACCTTCTTCTTGACCTTTAGCAGTTGGGTTGAAGAAACCAACTTTCTCGATGAAACGGCCAGTTGCAGCGTTGCGGCTGTCCGCTACTACGATTTGATAAAATGGACGCTTTTTAGCGCCGTGACGTGCCAAACGAATGGTTACCATGTCGTCCTCTTTGCTTTCTCAAAAATAAAATTAACCCCAAAAACCATTCAAGAAATTAAACAGTTTGGGGTCTCGTGCCAAAATAAAGCTCCGGAATTTTACTCTTCTCCCGGAGCAATGCAAGGAGTTTAGTTACTTTTTCACCAACATAAATTGAATTTAAAGTTTGTGACGTACCTAACACCCTGAATCTATGCGTGATCGATTAATTAACGACCAAATGGGTTGAAGCCACCGCCACCACCCATGCCGCCCATCATGCCTTGCATGTTGCGCATCATGCCTTTCATGCCACCTTTTTGCATCTTTTTCATCATTTTCTGCATTTGGGTGAACTGTTTTAGTAAGCGGTTTACATCTTGAACCTGCACACCAGAACCAGCCGCGATACGCTTCTTGCGCGAGCCCTTGATAATTTCTGGGCGTTGACGTTCTTTCATTGTCATGGAGCTGATGATCGCTTCCATCTGTTTGAACATCTTGTCATCGACTTTATCTTTCACATTGTCTGGTAGCTGGGACATTCCTGGAAGCTTATCCATCATCCCCATCATGCCGCCCATGTTTTGCATCTGGCCTAGCTGTTCACGGAAATCTTCAAGGTCGAAACCTTTCTTCTCTTTGAACTTCTTCGCTAACTTTTCTGCCTTTTCTTGGTCAACGTTGCGTTGTAGGTCTTCAATCAAAGACAGAACATCACCCATGCCAAGAATACGTGAAGCAACACGATCTGGGTGGAACGGTTCTAGCGCGTCAGTTTTTTCACCGACACCCAAGAATTTGATTGGTTTGCCCGTGACATGGCGTACTGAAAGTGCCGCACCACCACGAGCATCACCATCAACCTTAGTTAGAACTACACCGGTAAGAGGTAGCGCATCGCCAAAGGCTTTTGCTGTATTTGCTGCGTCTTGACCCGTCATGGCGTCAACAACAAATAGCGTTTCTACTGGGTTGATAGCTGCGTGAAGATCTTTGATCTCCCCCATCATCTCTTCATCAATTGCCAAACGACCTGCGGTATCGACAATAAGTACGTCGTAGAATTTTTTCTTCGCATGGTCAATCGCTGCATTGGCGATATCAATAGGCTTTTGGTCTGGTGATGATGGGAAGAAGTCAACACCGATGTCTGATGCCAGTGTTTCAAGCTGCTTGATTGCCGCAGGACGGTAAACGTCGGCAGACACAACCAAAACTTTCTTCTTGTCACGTTCTTTTAGAAGCTTAGATAACTTACCTACCGATGTGGTTTTACCCGCACCTTGTAGACCTGCCATAAGAAGCACAGCAGGTGGTTGAGCAGCAAGGTTTAGCGCCTCATTCGACTCACCCATTACGGCTTCAAGTTCTGTTTGAACGATCTTGATAAATTCCTGACCTGGAGTCAGAGATTTAGAAACTTCTACGCCCACCGCTTTTTCTTTAACGCGGTTCACAAATTCACGAACGACCGGAAGCGCAACGTCAGCTTCAAGTAGAGCCATTCGGACTTCACGTAGGGTTTCTTTAATGTTGTCTTCGGTCAGACGACCTTTACCACTGATATTTTTCAGCGTTTTGGATAATCGATCCGTTAAATTCTCAAACATCTTTGTCTCTTCGCTAAAATGGCGATTAATTAGTGTGAGTATACATTAGCCAAGGTCTGAGTCATACCCGTACCGCTGTCCTATTCTTGTCTCTATTTATATATGGTGCGGTAACTTATTAATTTCAATATCTCATCTCTCACGATTGATGTCGGATATAACGTAGCCCCAAAGTGTAATGCAAGGTATAATTTCTCCATCGTGCACAATAATATTTAGGATTCATGGATAGCTTAATAGCCATCGCGGCCGCCATACTTTATGTCTTGGCGATTGCGACCATCATACCCGGACTCTCACAACAGTCAGGAATCAAAGCAAAAACAGTGTTTGCTAGTGCTGCCTGTGCGCTTGTTTTTCATGCGTGGATTTTGAGTGATCTGATCTTTGATGGTTCAGGTCAAAACCTGAGTATTCTCAACGTGGCTTCTTTGATCAGTTTTATTATTTCTCTGGTCATGAGCCTTGCTATGTTGAAAAACCGACTGTGGTTTTTATTGCCTGTCGTTTATAGCTTTGCTGCCATCAATTTATCTGCTGCCACATTTTTGCCAAGCACGTTTATAAAGCACCTAGAGAATGACCCTAAGCTACTCATTCATATTTCATTTGCGCTCTTCTCATACGCGACTTTAACTATCGGGGCACTCTATGCGCTTCAGTTGGCTTGGCTGGATCACAAACTGAAAGCAAAAAAATCTTTGGCGATTAACCCAAACCTGCCGCCTCTATTAATGGTGGAGCGTCAACTCTTCAAAATTATTTTGATCGGTAACTTATTGTTAACTGCCACGCTCATTACTGGCTTTGTCTTTGTGCAGGATATGTTTGCCCAAGGTAAGGCACATAAGGGCATTCTTTCTTTCATCGCTTGGGTGGTGTACTCAATACTGCTTTGGGGTCACTATCAAAAAGGCTGGCGTGGTAGAAAAGTCACATGGTTCGCTGTTGCAGGAGCAACACTGTTAACTCTGGCATATTTTGGCAGTCGCTTTGTAAAAGAAATCATCTTGAATTAAGGAGCTCTAGGGCTCCTATCCTTTATATTTTAGGCTAGATAAAATACAGTACGCCTTAACTCTTTGACTTAACGGACTTACTCAACCGTTATATAACCCAATACTTACAAGGAACAGCAACGTTTTGGACGACATCTCTACGGGTATCTTGTTTGCGCTACTCGCGTGTCTTATCGTCATATCAGGTTACTTTTCCGGTTCAGAAACAGGGATGATGTCTCTGAATCGTTATCGCTTAAAACACTTAGCCAAAAACGGGCATAAGGGTGCTAAGCGAGTCGAAAGACTATTAGACCGTCCAGATCGTTTGATTGGTCTTATTCTTATCGGCAACAACCTCGTTAATATTCTCGCGTCTGCTATCGCGACCATTATTGGTATGCGTTTGTATGGTGATTTAGGTGTCGCTATCGCAACCGGTGCACTAACTATGGTTGTATTGGTTTTTGCCGAGGTTACCCCTAAAACAATTGCAGCGCTTTACCCTGAACGTGTGTCCTACGCGAGCAGTATATTATTGACCATACTGATGAAGTTACTGTCGCCTTTAGTGATGCTTGTTAACTTTATTACGAATGGCTTTATCCGCTTACTTGGCGTAAGAGCGGATCACTCAGCAGAAGATCATCTTAGCTCCGATGAGCTGCGTACGGTGGTAAATGAAGCTGGCGGTTTGATCCCTCGCCGACACCAAGACATGCTAGTGTCTATTTTGGATCTTGAGCACGTCACCGTGAACGACATTATGGTCCCACGCAATGAAATTACTGGTATCGATATTAACGACGACTGGAAATCCATTGTTCGTCAGCTAACCCACTCACCACATGGGCGCATAGTTTTCTATCGTGACCAAATTGATGAAGTGGTTGGTATGCTGCGCTTGCGCGAGGCTTATCGTCTGATGTTGGAAAAGAACGAATTCAACAAAGAAACGCTATTACGTGCTGCTGATGAGGTCTATTACATCCCAGAAGGCACACCATTGAACGTGCAAATGTTGAAATTCCAACGCAACAAGCAACGTATCGGTCTGATCGTGGATGAGTACGGTGATATCATCGGTCTAATCACTCTTGAAGATATTCTGGAAGAGATCATTGGTGAGTTCACGACGTCAATTTCTCCAAGCCTCTCTGATGAGATCAGTCCTCAAGGTGACGGAAGCTTCCTTATTGAAGGCAGCACCAATATCCGAGATATCAACAAAGGCCTGAAGTGGGATTTACCAACGGATGGTCCGAGAACGCTAAACGGGCTCATTTTAGAACACTTGGAAGATATTCCTGAGAGCCATCTAAGTGTGAGAGTAGCGGGTCACCCAATGGAACTTGTTGAGATTGAAGAGAACCGAATCAAGCTCGTTCGTGTTTATCCGAAGAAGAAAAAATCGACATCCAAATAACCAAAAGAAAAGCCTGACTCATGTCAGGCTTTTTTACTTATTGGGGCAATATGCTTCTTAATGAGCACCTAGTCGATGCGCAACTCTTTTAACATCGACTCAGGCAAAGCAAGTTCATCATTTTTGTTCACCGAAACACCAGCATCCAAAATGTTCTTTGCGATCTGTTGTGCTTCTTTTAAAGAGTGCATTGCTGCCGTGCCGCATTGGTATTCGTTAAGTTCAGGGATCTTATTCTGACTTTCTACCTTCAGCACATCTTCCATTGCTGCAATCCAAGCATCTGCGACTTGCTGCTCTGATGGTGTGCCAATCAGGCTCATGTAAAAACCTGTGCGGCAACCCATAGGCGAAATATCGATGATCTCAACAGAATCATCGTTTAGGTGATTACGCATAAAGCCTGCATAAAGGTGCTCTAGGGTGTGAATACCTTTTTCAGAAAGAATGTCTTTGTTTGGCGCAGTAAAGCGTAAGTCGAAAACAGTAATCGTATCCCCTTTTGGGGTCTGCATGGTTTTCGCCACTCGTACAGCGGGTGCATTCATACGAGTGTGGTCCACGGTAAAACTATCGAGTAAAGGCATTACATCTCTCCTGATTGTAACTCCAGTACCTTTCGGTAATGGATAAATGTCATTCATCCCTACAGCACATGAACTGACTGTGGGCTAAAAGAACCAGCTGCTGTTGTCTTCTAATTCCTGACGACATTGCTTCAGCTGCCAGCCATAAGTTTTCGCTGTTTGTTCAACACGTCGAGCGACTTTGATTAAACTAGGCTTTCGATTATAAGTACCTCGCTTATACCCACCTCGCCCTTCATGATAAGCCAGATACTGGTTATAGGGATCCCATAATGAAATCCCTAGCTGACGCCGTGTTTCATGAGTATACCAACCGACAAACATCATAGAATCATCGAAGTTGGTACGAGAGCCACCCTGACCTGTGGCATCTTGGAAGTCTTCCCAAGCAGGGTCTTGAGCTTGAGCGTAACCATACGCACTGCTGACTCGTCCCCAAGGAATAAACCCTAGCAAATAATCTTTAGGTGGTTTTGCATCGTGCCGAAAGCTGCTTTCTTGTTTAATGATGGCCATAGCGACATGAATAGGGGTCCCCCATTCATCTTCCATATCTTTGGCATCATCGTACCAACCGGATTTCTCTCGGAATATCTCGCATAAGTTATTCTGCTGCTTTGGCGGTGCCGTAGCACAACCTGCAAGTAACACGCTTCCAAGTACCGCTACTACTGACGACTTAATGTTCAACCGCACCAATCCTTAGTTAGTCATTACTGCTTCAGGTAAGCAAAGTAATCTTCCAAAAAATCATCAAAAGAAAGCGTGTCACTCTGCTCTGCTTGCTTTTGTTTTTCCACGGACGACGCTACTTCCGTTTCCATCGTATCTTGTGAGTAGTACTGATAACCGTGAGCTAGGTTTTCATCACGGTACTTCATACCAAGAGTACAACCAACTTTACCTAGCCCACCCAGCTCTTTCGTTAGCTCTAATAGTTGACCAGAGATCGTTAGTTCTGGGTTATCAATCCATGTCTCGAGTTGATTACACACATCTTGGTATGCACTGCCACCAGCGGTCATATCCATTTGCTGTGCTATTTGACGTAACTCGACGAAAACTCGGTGTGCCCAATCTTGTAGAGATAGACGTTCACCTTGACAACCAATTTGCAGCATTAGACCTTTTTCACGGCCAGAAACAATGACTTTATTCCAGTTATCGCGCCAACACTCTAATTCACAGTTATCCATAGGGTCTGAGTCTGACAAGGCCGCCCAGGTAAGGAAGAGATCCAAGAATCGTACTTGCTCTTCATTTAAGCCCACTGCGCTGAATGGGTTAACATCTAGAGAACGAACTTCAATGTATTCGACACCACCGCGTCGTAACGCATCTGAAGGCTTCTCACCACTTTTCGATACACGTTTTGGACGAATCGGAGCGTACAGTTCATTCTCAATTTGTAAGATATTGGAATTAAGCTGGCGGTATTCACCATCCACTTTTACCCCAATTTTCGCAAACTCTTCTGATGGGTGGCGAATCGCATCACTCAAACCATCGAGGTATTGGTCAATGCTGTTAAAACCAATTTTCAGCACACTTTGAGCACTATTGGTATAGCCAAGATCGCTCAAACGCAAAGACGTCGACTTCGGCAAATATAATGTCCCGCCAATCTTCTCGAATGGCAGATCGGTTTCACGACCTTGAATAAAAGAGCTACATAACGCTGGTGATGCACCAAAGAAGTAGGGAATCATCCAGCCAAAGCGGTAGTAATTACGGATCAACGCAAAGTACGCATCAGACTTAGCATCTTGGCGGGCTTGTTCATCTTGCTCGCCATAGAGCGCATCCCAAAATGTTTCAGGAAACGAGAAGTTAAAGTGGACACCTGAAATAATTTGCATCAGGCTGCCATAGCGACGCTTTAGGCCTTCTCGGTACAGCGTTTTCATTTTCGCTGCATTCGAAGAGCCATACTGGGCTAACTGAATATCATCCTCTGAGCCTACGTAGCAAGGCATTGATAGTGGCCACATTTTCTCTTCACCCATTTTGGTTTGAGTGAAATGATGGATATCTTTCAGCTGTGCCATCAGTTCTGGAATTTCATGTGACACAGGCGTAATGAACTCTAACAATGATTCCGAAAAATCCGTTGTGATCCATTGATTTGTGAACGCAGAGCCTAACCCTTCAGGATGAGGAGTTGTAGCTAGATGTCCATCCTGACGATAGCGCAAAGTTTCTCGCTCAACACCGCGTCCAAACTGCTTAAATACTTCGGGGTTTGATGCAACTTTTTTTAGTCGCGCAGCAAAATCAGTCAAAATGAGGTTCGCTTATATTGGGAGCAGGACACTTGTTACATAACACAAGTGTAAGCTAAGTTATTGATAATTAATGCATCTAGATAAATAACCCACGAAAAGTTGCTTATCTAGATGAATAGCGGAGAAACGTTTCTCCGCTATTAAATGTGTACTCTATCGAATGATTTCAAGCTCTTCTACGTCTTTCCCCAACTTTTCTAATTGAGGACGCAACGATTTAGCATCACCAACGACGATAATTTGATAGTCATTTGGATCAAACCATTTCTGAGCCAGCGCATTCAACGTCTGCTTATCGACTTTTTCTACGATAGCGTTTCTTTGCTGCAAGTAATCATGATCGAGGTTGTACTTAAGAATATCACTGATGAGCTCCGCTTTTTGTGTTGGTGTTTCATATTTCAGTGCATCTTTTTGACCGACCGCTTGACGCATAAATTTCATCTCTTCATCAGTAATACCTGACTGCGAGTATTCATTTAGCTCATTTTCCATCTCAATGATCGAAGCAACCGTTGCATCCGCTCGTACTTGCGCGGTGAAAACCACCGAGCCTGTTTCTGGATTCCCAGAGAAATATCCGTAAGCACCGTATGTGTAACCCTTGTCTTCACGTAGATTTTGGTTAATGCGGCTATTGAAGTTCCCAGCTAAGTTGAAGTTTGCCAGTTGGCTTAGGTAAAAATCGCCCGTTGCGTCGTAAGGCATACCTTGACGAACCATCATGACCACACTTTGCGGCGCTCCAGGTTTATCAACAAGATGGAGCTTTTGCTCACCTAATGCAGCAATGCTTTGCGGTGCATACAATGGCGCAGCTTCATCTTGCCAGTTTTTCCAGAACGTCAGTTGCTGCTCAATTTCCTGTTTATTGATGTCACCAACAACGACGATTTGCGCACTTTGTGGCGTGTAATGCTTCGAGTAGAATTCACGGACATCATCCAACGTTAATGCACTGACACCTGCTTGCGTGCCGTCTTTTGGTCGAGCAAAAACCGAATCCCCATAGAGCACCTGGCGACTCGCTTGTGACGCCATCCAACTTGGATTTTGGTGCTCATATACCAGGCCTTCTAGCGCTTGCATTTTTACACGCTCGAAATCATCTTGATTAAATGCAGGAGACAGCAACATCTCTTCGACAATTTTTAACGTCGGCTCTAAGTTCTTTTCTAGAGCAGAAACACTGATGTTTGTTGTATAACCTGTGGCATTAACAGAGATAACACTACCCAGTTTATCAAGCTCAGCTTGAATCTCTTCGACACTGCGTTTCGTTGTACCTTCTTGCAACATCGCAGCGGTCAATTGGGCAAGACCTTCTTTACCCTTTTCAACAAAACGTGTCCCTGCAGGTAGACTAAATTGCATCATCACCGTCGGCGTTTCATCGCTAACTGCACCAAGCAGCTCTGAGCCATTCTTGAAATGTAACTCGTACAGCTCTGGCATCGTCGCTTTCACTGGTTCTCCTACTGGCGGTTGCACTGAGCGATCGAAGTTATCGGTCGCACGACGATACGCCAATTGGTCATCGGAAATCTTCTCATATTCTGGCAGCGTACGCTTTGGCGTCACAAAGGTCGCAGGTTTTACGACAAGGTCTGTTTTTCCTTTTGGGACCACGCTTAGGGTCACTTTGTTCTTACCTTGAATAAAGTCCGTATACGCTTTTTCTACCGAAGTCGGCGTAACTGCACGGATTTGTTCAAGCTGTTGCTCAAGACGATCAGGATCGCCGAAAAATGTCTCGTTGGAAGCCAACTGAGTCACTTTACCTTTAACGCTTTCTAGCGCAAAAATAGCATCCGCTTCCGCTTTACCCTTCAACTGCTCAAGGCGATCTTCTGTCACGCCTTTTTCCGCAAACTGATTCAGTGATTGTAAAAGCTCGTCGTACAGTTTTGATAGGTCGCCTTTGTCTCCAGAATCACCCATTGCGTAAACGTAAAAGTTACACGCCAGTTCAGCACAATCATGGAATGAACCAGCATCGACCGCTTTTTGAGTCTTCACTAGGTCTTGATAGAGCACGCTGTTGGTACCGCCACCCAATACTTCCGATAATGTATCGAGAGACGCTTGGCTTTCTTCGCCGTTGTAGGTTGTTGGCCACGCGATCATCACCATAGGTTGTTGAATACGATCTTCTAGAGTGATGTATTTATCTTCTTGCAGTTTTGCAGGTTGTTTCGGCGCATTTTCAACCTCAGGACCACGAGGAATCGAACCGAAGTACTTATTTACCCACTCTAGAGTTTGTTCAACGTCTAAGTCACCACCGATCGTGATAGTCGCATTGTTTGGGCCATACCAACGCAAGAAAAACGCTTTGAGGTCGTTCACATCAACACGATCAAGATCTTCAACATAACCAATGGTTTGCCACGAATACGGATGACCTTCAGGATATAGCGCTTCGGACATGCGCTCCCAAATTAAGCCATAAGGACGATTATCGTAACGCTGAGCTCGCTCATTTTTTACAGTAGAACGCTGAATTTCAAATTTGCGTTGAGAAACCGCATCCAGCAAAAAGCCCATACGGTCAGACTCTAACCACAGCATTTTCTCGAGCTGGTTAGCAGGGACAGTTTCAAAGTAGTTAGTACGATCGCGGTTTGTTGTACCATTTAACGTGCCGCCAGCCTCTGTGATGATTCTGAAGTGCTCTTGGTCACCAACGTTCTCTGAACCTTGGAACATCATGTGCTCAAAAAAATGCGCAAAACCAGACTTACCCACTTCTTCACGAGCTGAACCAACATGGTAAGTCACATCCACATGGACCAATGGGTCAGAATCTTCAGGAGCTAAGATCACCGTTAAACCATTATCGAGTTTATACTTTTGGTATGGAATCTTAACTTTGCCTTCTTCAGCTTTCGATGACTCAACGAAAGTTACCCCTTTCGGCAGTGATGAAACTGGCGTATTTGATGCACAGCCCGTGATCACCAACAGTGAACACGCGCCAACCCAAAACATCTTCATGTACTTTCCTTAAAATAATCCGAGATAGATGGCCGCAAGTAAGCTATACCTAGCAGCCTTTCCTAAAAATATTAAAATCACGCAAGGCAGAAGCTTCATTCTTAGCCACCCTGCGGCTAAACACAGCGGGTCTCCTATTACAGGTAACCAGCTAAAAAACAACCCCCAATAGCCATACTTAGAGAGCCACTTTAATGCGGTATGACCGTGCTTTTCCTCTTGTGCTTTGTTGGGAATCCACAAGCCAAGCCAATAATTTGTTAAGCCACCAAGCGTATTACCGATAGTAGCGACCATAACAATTGAAGAAACGGAGTATTGATTTAATGAGAGAGTGGCAACTAAGCCCGCCTCAGAACCACCAGGCAACAACGTGGCACTGAGAAAACCGGTCATGAAAAGCACCCATAATGCTGAATCTGAAAACCAAAGCGCTAAACTTTCAAAACTCGTGTTAAATGCTTCTAGCATGTCATATCAAGCAACACCTTGCCTCTGGTTCTTCCTGATTCGACCTGCTGGTGAGCACCAATAACATCACTCATAGGATAAACCTGTTGAATTTCAGTCTTCAGTAAGCCAACGCCCACCATGTACAACAAGGTATCTAACTGCGCAGGGTCTGGTTCAACCAACATGCCACTAGCCTCAAAGCCTAGGAGTTTGGCTTTTTCACAAATCAGCTCAGCAGTTATGGTTGGAACGGTGATGACTCTCGCATTGTCTTTCAGGCATTTAAGCGCATCTAACGCAGCATCTCCGCCTACTAAATCAATCAAAACATCAACATCTTCAACACGTTCTGACACTGGTGCAAATTGATAGTTCACTGCATGAGCACCGAGCGTCGCAAGGTAATCTAAATTTCGTTCACTGCAGGTTGTAAAGACTTCCGCTTTCGTCGCGATCGCAATTTGTACCGCGAGGTGTCCAACACCACCGGCACCAGCGAGGATAAGTACGCGATCGTTTTCATTCACATTAGCCTTACTGAGAGCTTGTGCCGCAGTTTGTCCCGCCAACGGTAATGCAGCAGCTGCCTCCAAAGTGACAGAGCTAGGAACATGACTTAACTCAGTTTCTGGAACACATATGTATTGACTGTAACCACCGCCTCGAACTGGGAAACCAATAAATCCAGCCACCTCATCACCTTCATTAAAACGTGATACCCTCTCTCCACAAGACATCACTTTTCCTGAGATGTCGTAACCTGGCACCCAAGGTAAATTATCCTTATTCTGCGCTGCCGCCCAACCGAGCCCAGCTCGAGTTTTGACATCAATAGGATTTACGCCTGAAAAAGCGACTTTTACTAAGACTTCACCAGGCTGTGGTGATGGTGTAGAAGCATGTTGAATCGCGAGTACGTTGGCATCACCAAACTCAGTGATAACGATCTGTTTGTGTTCCATAAACCATTCCCTGCAAGAAAACAAAAAGGGATGCGAAAGCATCCCTTTGACTATAAACCATTTTGTTAACCTAAGTTAATCGTGATTTTGTAAATTGGTTGATCATTCCATTTTCAATAATGTCTAACCAACAAGTGCTAACAATATACCAGCCGCAACGGCTGAACCCAGCACACCAGCAACGTTTGGTCCCATCGCATGCATTAACAAAAAGTTTTGCGGGTTAGCTTGTAAACCAACTTTGTTTACGACTCGCGCGGCCATTGGTACCGCAGAAACGCCAGCCGCACCAATAAGTGGGTTGATGTCTTCTTTCGAGAACTTGTTAAGCAGTTTCGCCATCAGGACGCCCGCACCAGTACCGATACTAAATGCAACTGCGCCTAACCCCAAGATACCTAACGTTTCTAGGTTCAAGAACTGCTCAGCTTGCAGCTTAGAACCAACACCAAGACCTAAAAAGATAGTCACTATGTTGATCAATTCATTTTGAGCAGTTTTCGATAAACGATCGACCACACCAGCTTCACGCATCAAGTTACCCAAACAGAACATACCAACCAATGGCGTAGCTGAAGGTAAGAACAGAATCGTCATCAGTAATACAGCAAGCGGGAAGATGACTTTCTCCCATTTACCAACATGACGAAGCTGAGCCATCTTGATTTGACGCTCTTCCTTGGTTGTCAGTGCTTTCATGATTGGTGGCTGGATGATCGGCACCAATGCCATATAGCTGTATGCCGCGACTGCAATCGCACCTAGCAGATCTGGAGAGAGCTTACTCGCTAAGAAAATCGCTGTTGGCCCATCAGCACCACCGATGATCGCGATAGACGATGCATCCGCCATGGAAAACTCCATGCCAGGTACATAGTTGAGTAAAATAGCGCCAAACAGTGTTGCAAAAATACCAAACTGCGCAGCCGCACCTAACCACAACGTTTTTGGGTTTGCGATCAAAGCACCAAAGTCGGTCATCGCGCCCACACCCATGAAGATCAATAGCGGGAACACACCCGATTCAATCCCAATGTAGTAAACGTAGTAGAGCAAGCCACCAGGCTCAGTAAAGCCAGCATTTGGAATATTCGCCAAAATAGCACCGAAACCAATCGGCAATAACAGTAAAGGTTCAAATCCTTTTTTAATTGCCAAAAACAGCAAGGTACAACCAACCAGCATCATACAGATTTGGCCGAACTCGAAGTTAGCGATCCCTGTTTCTGCCCAAAGGGTTAACAATCCGTCCATGATACTCCCTTACGCCAGGCTCAACAGAGGCGCACCTACTGTGACAGCATCGCCTTCTTTAACGTTCAGCTCTTGAACCACACCACCACGCGCCGCTCGTACTTCAGTTTCCATTTTCATCGCTTCAAGGATGAGCAATACATCGCCTTCAGCTACCTCAGCACCAGGTTGAACATTCACTTTGAAGATGTTACCTGCAAGAGGAGCAGGTACCGCTTCTGCTGAAGCATTAGAAGGTGCGCTAGGTGTAGCCGATTTTGCCGGTGCATTAGAAGGAGCAACAGATGTCAGTTCACCTTGAGGGCCAACTTCCACCTCATACACCTGCCCGTCAACACGTACACTATAAGTTTCTACACCACCAGTTGCTGGTTGAGCTACAGGTACAGCAGGCTTCGCAGCTTCTAGCGTTGGTGCAGGCTCAAATGCTTCTGGGTTTTCACGATTCTTAAGGAACTTAAGCCCAACTTGAGGGAAAAGTGCATAAGTGAGTACGTCATCAACACGCTCACTTGCTAGCTTAATGCCTTCTGATTTCGCTTTCTCCATCAGATCAACCGTAAGCGTCTCCATTTCAGGCTCAAGTAAATCGGCAGGACGACAGGTAATTGGCTCTTTACCATCAAGCACTTTCGCTTGCAGTTCTGCATTTAACTCGGCTGGCGCTTGACCGTACTCACCTTTCAATAGGCCAGCGGTTTCCTTGGTAATACTCTTGTAGCGCTCGCCAGTAAGAACGTTAATCACCGCTTGCGTACCGACGATCTGTGAAGTTGGAGTCACCAATGGAATGAAACCAAGATCTTCACGTA
Organism: Vibrio sp. D431a; assembly: GCF_030248655.1. Classification (NCBI taxonomy): domain Bacteria; kingdom Pseudomonadati; phylum Pseudomonadota; class Gammaproteobacteria; order Vibrionales; family Vibrionaceae; genus Vibrio; species Vibrio sp. D431a. The sequence goes on from NZ_JAHGAP010000027.1 coordinate 286,208, forward strand.
CACGAGGGATCTCTTCTAATACTTCATCAATGCGATCCGCAGCACCCTGCTCTTTCAACTGGCCTTCCATATTGGTCAGCATACCACCAGGCACTTGAGCAATCAGGATGCGTGAATCGACTCCTTTTAACTGGCCTTCCCACTTCGCATACTTCTTACGTACCTCACGGAAATATGCGGCGATAGATTCCAGTTGCTCGAGTTTCAAATTGGTATCTCGCTCGGTGCCTTCTAGCATAGCGACTACCGTTTCAGTCGGTGTATGACCGTAAGTACAACTCATTGAAGAAATCGCAGTATCGAGAATATCAATACCGGCTTCTACTGCTTTTACCGCTGTTGCTGTAGACAGCCCCGTTGTTGCATGACAATGAAGTGCCAATGGCACATCACAAGACGCTTTGATACGCGTGATAAGCTCTTCCGCTTCATAAGGCTTAAGTAAGCCAGACATATCTTTAATACACAGCGAGTGACAACCTAAATCCTCTAGGCGTTTTGCCAAGTCAACCCAAGTGTCTGCGTTATGCACTGGGCTCGTTGTGTAAGACAACGTACCTTGAGCATGCGCACCAACATCAACCGTTGCTTTAACGGCTTTCTGGAAGTTTCGCACGTCATTCATTGCATCAAAAATACGGAATACATCCATGCCGTTAGCATGCGCGCGTTCAACAAACTTCTCTACTACGTCGTCGGCATAATGGCGGTATCCTAAAAGGTTTTGACCACGCAGTAGCATTTGCATTGGTGTATTAGGCATCGCTTTTTTTAGTTCACGTAAACGCTCCCAAGGGTCTTCCCCTAAGAATCGAATACAAGAATCAAATGTTGCACCACCCCAAGTCTCTAGAGACCAGTAACCAACCTTATCCAACTCAGCTGCGATAGGCAGCATATCCTCAATACGCATACGCGTAGCAAATAGTGATTGATGGGCATCACGAAGGACCACATCAGTAATAGCTAGTGGTTTAGACATGCTCTTAAACTCCTTTTTAATCCTAGTTCGGCTACTTCGCGAATGAGGCGCGATGTTTATGAATCGCAGCCGAGATCGCCGCCACTACTTGTGGACTAACAGCTGAAGAGGTTGATTGAATATTAGTGTTTGTTTTTGGTGCTGCGATCGGCTCTGGTACTTCTTCTGGTACCAATTTCGACATTAACCGAACGAGATAAACAAGAATAGTGAGGAAAATAAATACGACCGCCATCCCCGTTAGCATCAGGGTGGCCGCATCTACTAGCAGGCTTCCTATATTAGTCATGTTGCTTCCTTTCTTTGTCATCCTGACAACGTGCAGGACTTTAATAGTGTCAAATCCCGACCCATGGATTATCTCGATTGGTTAAATTTTGTCAATTTTGTTTAAGGAAGGTTTGTAGTAATCCTGATAAATGATTATTTATTCACTACCCAGATCACAGTTCATGACAAAATAATCACTTCAAATCGCTATCACCTTACGATCAGAGTAAAGGAGGACATAAATAAAAACTGCGATTTAGATTTCAAAATCAAATCGGGACTCACGCAGTAAAAACCAACAAAAACAAAAAGATGAACAAAATTAACAATCAATAAACAAATAACAAACAAAGTGACTACATAAGATTAATTGAAATGAAAAATGGAAGTCAGTGTATAGGAGGGATAATCAGGATGATTCACACGATGCGACAGAAGCTTGATAGCAAATTGCTTAGATACGCACATATTCGCTTTTAAAAAGAGGAACATAGGCTCTAGTGATCCTACGCCATATTCCAGATGTCTAGATACAAAAAAGCCTCGCAATTGCGAGGCTTTTTCAATAAGTGGCGCGTCCTGGAGGATTCGAACCTCCGACCGCCTGGTTCGTAGCCAGGTACTCTATCCAGCTGAGCTAAGGACGCGCAGTTTTCGATATCGAATTTCGTCAACATCAGGGCAT